>JBBJMR010000196.1:0-16691 GCA_037720395.1 Polyangiaceae bacterium | reverse complement strand
CCGGGTGGGCCGGGCGGGAAGTCGCTGCCGCCGGAGCCGCTGGAGGCGCTCGCGCCGCCGCCCCCGCCTCCGCTTCCTGGCGTCCCGGTGGCGCCCGCCGCGCCGCTGCCGGCGCTGCCGGCGCCGGTCCCGCCGGCCGGGCCTGATGTGGGCCCTTCACCGCCCAGGTCGCCGGTGCACCCGGCGACGGCCAGCGAGATCGCGGCGAGATGCACGAGGCGAGGTGGGGCGGAGGCCACGGGCATGCGAGGGTTTGCCGGCGGACTGGCGTTCCATTCACGAAATCGTCCTCGGCGGCGGGAGAAAGTGGGCGAGGGTCGGTGCGCGGAGCGGCCGGGCTTCCGCGCCGCGCGCCCTCGCGGTATGGACGGCGCTCGATGGCAGGCGGAGACGACAGGGAAGGCGAGTCGTTCGCGGCGCTCTTCGAGCGCAGCGGAGGCAATCAGGTTCTCCAGCACCGCTTCCGGCGCGGCGAGCGCGTGGAGGTGACCGTGGTGGCCATCAGCCGCGACGCGGTCTTCGCCGACCTCGGCGGCAAGCAGGAGGGGTACTTCGACCGCGTGGAGCTGGCCGGCCCCGACGGCAAGCTCCGCGTCGAGGTCGGCGCGCGCATCTCGGCGGTGGTCGCCGACGTCGACGACAACCGCGCCGAGGTCCGGCTCTCGCCGGTCTTCGTGCGCCAGGCCAGCGACACGCCCGACGCGCGGGTAGACGAGGACCTCGGGGTGGCCATCCCGGTGGCGCGCTCCGGGCCGCTGCTGGTGGAGGGCGCGCGCATCTCCGGCAAGGTGACCGGCATCGAGCGCTACGGCATCTTCGTGCAGATCGACGGCACCAGCGGTCGCGGCGGTCGCGGGCTGGTCCCCACGCCGGAGAGCGGCACGCCGCGCGGATCCGACCTCAAGAAGCACTTCGCGGTCGGCCAGGACGTGGCGGCCAAGATCCTGAACATCGCGGAGGACGGCAAGATCCGCCTGTCCATCTCGGCGCTCGCGGCCGACGAGGAGCACGGCGACTTCGAGAAGTAACGCGCCGGCGCCGAGCAGCCGGAGGAGGGCGCGGCCGCTGCGCCTTCATCCTCCGGAGGGCCGGCCAGGCCGGGCAAACCGGCGGAGAAGCGCAAGCCCGAGCCACGCGGCTTCGGCACGCTCGGCGATCTGCTCGGCAAGCGCGGCCCGGCTGCGCCACCGCCGGCGGCCGCGCCCGCCGTCGCGGCGCCGGCGACGCGGCGAGCCGCCGCCAAGAAGGCCGACAAGACGCCGCGGTGACGCTGGTCCGCACCGTTCGTTCGCCGCAGGAGGCGCTCCTGCGGCGCGTCGATCGCGACGAGCGCGCCTACCTCCTGGCCTGGATCGCCTGTCGAGGCCGCATCGAGCCCGACGGCATCACCCTGACCATCCCGGCCAGCGCCCGCGCCGACGGTCGGCGCCTCTCCACGCTGCTCGGCTCGCGCCCCGGCGTGGCCATGCGCGTGGCGCGCGAGCACCCGGGGCCCGGGCGCATCCGCGTCCGCTCCGCGGCGCTGGCGGCGGACGCTGCGCGCTGGCTCGGCGTATCGCTGACGCGCGGCAACGACCAGCAGGAGCTGGCCTTCCGCGAGCCCGCCTTCCCGGGCCCGGGCGACACGCTGGCCGCGGCCTTCGTGCGCGGTGCCGTCGATGCGCTGGGCAGCGTCACTCCCCCCACGCCGCCGGCGCGCGAGCCGGTTGTCACCATGCCGGTTCGCGTGGCCACGCTCCGTCGCCGCCTGCGCGCTGCGCTCGACGTGCCCAGCCACGACGACGGTCGCGCCCTGGTGTGGCGCGGCAGCGACGCGCTCGATCTCCTGGCCTTGCTCTACGAGCGGGCTGCCATCCACCTCGGCCCGGCGCACGACGCTTACCAGGCCTGGGCGCACTGGGTGCCGTCGCTGTCCGGCGGCGCGCCGCCCGTGTTCCGCTTCGCGCGCCTGCGCCCGGACGCGGTGGCGCCCTTCCAGCGCCGCGCCTCCGACTCCGGCTGGGACCTGACCCTGGTGCACCGCGCCCACGCGGTGGGCCCGGTGACCTTCTACGGGACTGGCCTGGCGGTCGAGCCCGAGTACGGCTGGTACTTCGATCTCGTCCCGCGCAGCTCCATCGTCAAGACCGGGTACGCATTCGCCAACAGCCTGGGGATCATCGATCGCAACTACCGCGGCGAGCTGCTGGTGCCGCTCTTGAAGGTCGATCCGTCGGCGCCCGAGCTGGTGCTGCCGGCGCGCATCGCCCAGCTGGTGCCGCGACCGATCGTCCACGGGCGCCTCGAGGAGGTCGCCGCGCTCGGCGAGACCTCCCGCGGCGCGCGCGGATTCGGGTCGAGCGGCTGATCCGCTCGCTCGTGAGGTCGAGCGGCTGATCCGCTCCGGTCAGGCGGGCGGGGTCGGCTCTCCGGCGGCGGCCGGGGCGCCGGCCACCGGCGGCCCGTCGTCATCGTGCCGGCGCTCCTTGGCCTCGCTGCCTTCGCCGTCGGCCTGCGGGAAGGCGAGCGAGGCCACCACCGCGCCGGCGATGAGCACGGTGATGGCGCAGAGCGAGATGACGATGGGCACCTTGTACAGGTCGGCGATGAGCATCTTGCCGCCGACGAAGATGAGCACAGCGGACAGCCCGTACTTGAGCAGGTGGAACTTGCTGAGCACGCCGGCGAGCACGAAGTACAGCGAGCGCAGCCCGAGGATGGCGAAGATGTTCGACGTGTAGACGATGAAGATGTCCTTGGAGACGGCGAGCACCGCCGGCACCGAGTCGACGGCGAAGACCAGGTCGGTGGCCTCCAGCGCCACCAGCACCAGGAAGAGCGGCGTGGCCATGCTCTTGCCGCCCTCCTTCACGAAGAAGTGCGGGCCGCGGTAGCCGTTGGTGATGGGGAAGAGGCGCTTCGCCAGCTTGACGACGGGGTTCTTCTCCGGCTCCACCTCCTCGTCCTTCTTGACGATGAGCTTGATCCCGGACACGACCAGGATGAGCCCGAAGACGTACATCACGAAGTGGAAGCGGCTGAGCAGCGCCGTGCCCGCGGCGATGAAGATGCCGCGCATCACCAGCGCCCCGAGGATGCCCCAGAAGAGGACCCGGTGGTGGTAGATGGCCGGGACGGCGAAGCTCGAGAACACCACCAGGAAGACGAAGATGTTGTCGACCGAGAGCGCCTTCTCGATGAGGTAGGCGGTGGTGAACTCCAGCGCCGTCTGGGCGCCGAACATGAGATAGACGACGACGTTGAAGGCGGCGGACAGGCCGATCCAGACCACGCTCCAGATGGCCGCCTCGCGGACCTTCACCTCGTGGGCGTTGCGGTGGAAGAGGCCGAGGTCGATGGCCAGCATGACCAGCACGACGACCGCGAAACCGATCCAGAGGGCGGGGGTGCCGGAGCTCGTCATGGGCGCTCGATCTACTTAGGCTGGCCGCCCCGGCTGGGCAACCTGGTTCGGCCGCTCGGCGCCAGAAGCGTGCGGCGCAGCTCTTGGGCGGGCAGTTCGCGCGAACGGAGCGACCCGCCGAGCGCGCGTCTCCGCGAAGCTCGGAAGCTCGTGGGCGCTCACCGCGCCGCCGTGCGGGCCCTTCAAGGGCGCGGGACGATGGCCGCCAGGCGCTCGCCCTGCTGCAGCGCGGCCAGGGCGGCATCGGACCAGGCGCGCGCCTGGTCGCTGAACCCGGCCGCGACGGCACGGCGCAGCAGCTCCAGCGCCTTGTCGTGATCACCGGCCTGGGCGCGGGCGCGCGCTGCCTCGTACGCGTCCTCGGCGTTGCCGGTGCGCTGGAACACCGCCTCGTGCAGCCGCGCGGCCCCCGCAAACGCGCGGCCCGCGAAGGCCAGCGCCGCCATCTGACGCGCGTCGTCCTCGCTCAGCGTCTCCACGATGTCGTGGGCGATCTCGGCGGCGCGGCCAACCTGGCCACGATCGATGAGGATCTGGATCAGCGGCCCCGCGACCTCCTTGCGTTCGTCACCGGCCGAGCGCGCCGCCTCGAGGACGCGCAGCGCCTCGTCCATCTGGCCGCGCGCGCGCGCCACCGAGCCCTCGAGCGCGGCGTCCGGCTTGCCGAGCTTGCGCAGGCGCTCGAGCGCCTCGTGCGCCGCGTCGGGGCGGCCGGCGAGCAGGTGCGCCCAGGCGACGACGCCCAGCGCAGCGTGCGCGCTGGGCCCCGACGGCTGCGCGGCGATCAGGCGCTCGCCGTGGGTCACCGCCTCGGCGAAGCGCTCGTCCTCGAGCGCAGCGCGCGCCTTGCGCAGGTGCTCCGTGAGCTCGGGAGACACGTCGATCTCCGGCTCGCGGCGTGGCGCGGGGCGCACGACGCGCACCGGCGCGGCGGAGGCGCGCCAGCGCTGGAAGCTGCTGAACGCGGAGAGGCCGAAGAGCATCGCGCCCCAGGTGCTGCGCGGGGTGGAGGTGAGGAAGTACACGCAGAGCGAGGCGGCAAAGACGCAGGAGATCAGCGCCGTGGTGCGTGCGCGCGCAGGGCCGAGCGCGTGCTCGAGCACGTGCCCGCCGTCGAAGGGCAGCACCGGAGCGAGGTTGATGAGGCCCCAGTAGAAGTTGACGAACATCAGGTAGCCGAAGGCGACGTCGACCAGGGGGTGGACACCGAGGCCGGGCGCGGCGCCGTAGAGCATGGTCGCGAGCAGCGTCTTCGGCTGCGCGCCGAGGGCCAGGCCGCCGGCGAAGACCAGGCAGCCGAAGATGAAGCCGGCGAAGGGCCCGGCCAGGCTGATGAGGATGTGGTCGCGGCGGCCGACGGGCAGCGCCGGCGCCCACGAGGTGGTGCCGCCCATCCAGTGCAAGCTGATCTCCGGCTGGATGCGCAGCCGCTTGATGGTCAGCCCGTGCCCGAGCTCGTGGATCAGCACGGACACGAAGACCACCAGCATCCAGACGAGCACCTCCACGCCCGGCGCGGAGCGGCCGCCCCAGCCGAAGAGGAAGGCCATCACCCAGAAGCCGAGCTGGATCTCGATGTCGATCCCGAAGAGGCGGAAGCCCATCGTCCGGCGCATGCTAGCGCGGTCGCCGCCCGCCGCCACGGCAAGCCACGAGATCGCGGGAGAATCCTGGCCAGGCGGCGGCAGCGCGGCGCTGCCGGAAGGTTGCGGACCGCGCCGCGCGCCTGTACTAGCGAGGCCGATGCGCTCTGCCTTCGCGCCGATCTGCGCGCTCGCCGCGGCCGTGACCTCCTGCGGAGGGAGCACCGGGGGCGCCGCCCCGAGCGCGGCCACCCTGCCCGAGCCGGCTCCGGCCGCCGCGGCGGTCGGAGCGCCGGCGCCGTCCACGGAGCCCGGCGCGCCCGCGCCCCGCTGCGCCCGCGGCCGCCTCCACCGTCCCGGCGGCGCTCGCGGAGGCTCCGCCGATCCAGCCCGGCACCTCGGTGCTGCACGTGGGCGACTCGTTCGTTCTGGCTGGCTTCGCGCAGGCGCTCAAGACGCGCATGAAGCCGCTCGGGGTGCGCTACGAGGTGCGCTCGGAGCAGAGCTCGTACACGGTCACCTGGGCCTCGAAGATGGACGAGCTGGTGGCCAACACCCAGCCGCACCTGGTCATCGTCACCCTGGGCGCGAACGAGGTCGCCAACACCGATCCGCCGGCGCACGCGCCGGCCATCCGCCGCATCGTCAAGGCCATCGGCAACCGCCCGTGCGTCTGGGTGCTGCCGCCGCGCTGGCGCAAGGACACGGGCATCTTCGACGTCATCCGCGACAACAGCGCGCCGTGCCGCTTCTTCGACACGGACGCCCACGTGAAGGAGCCCATCGCGCGCCGCGGCGACAAGATCCACCCCACGCCGGAAGGCGGCGAGACCTGGGCCGCCGGCTTCTGGGGATGGCTCATGGCCGAGCGCGCGCCGGCGGGCGGATCGGACAACCCCTGGACGCTCAAGCCGGCGGCGCCCGATGAGCGCGCTCCGCGTCCGCTGGCCGCGGCCGCCTCGCTGGCGCCCTGATACGAGCCCGGCGCGTCGCGCCACGCGCGGTCCACGGGGATCGACGCACGTGCCATGGGGATCCGCCGGCGAGCGCCTCGCGGAGCACGGCTGACCGTCGACGGGTGCAGCGGCGTCTCGCCTTTGCTAAGGAGCTTTCATTGCGTGTCGTTCCGACGCGCTCGGCGAGGTGCCTTATGTCCAGCCATGTCTTCACCGGCGCGCACGCGCGGCGGGTGTCGCGCGCCACCCTCTTCGCTCTTTGCGCGGCGGGCCTCGTCTCGGCGGCGTGCGGTTCGTCTGGTGACGACCTCTTCGGAGAGTCCGCTGGCACCGGCACCGGCACCGGCACCGGCGCAGCCGGTCCGGGTGGTGCCGGTGGCGCCGGCGCCAGCGGGGGCAGCGGCGCCAGCGGGGGCAGCGGCGCGACGGGCAACGAGGGCGGCGCAGGCGCGCAGGGCGGGGGAGGTGCGGGCGCCGAGGGCGGCGTCCCGGCTGGCTGTGGCAATGGCAGCCTGGACGACGGCGAGGCGTGCGACGGGGCCGAGCTCGGCGGCAAGACGTGCGCGGATCTGGGCTTCAGCGACCCCGCCGGTCTGGCCTGCGACGGGAGCTGTCAGCTGGTCGACAGCGGCTGCCACACGACCTGCGACGGTGCCGCGCTCGAGACCGGCGAGGCGTGCGACGGCGAGCACCTCGGCGGCGCCAGCTGCACCGACCTCGGCTACTCCGATCCGGACGGCATGACGTGCGCGGCTTGCCAGCTCGATGCCGGCGGCTGCCAGGCGACGTGCGGCGACGGCAGCCAGGAGCCGGGCGAGGTGTGTGATGGCGCCGACCTCGACGGGCATAGCTGCCAGGACTTCGGGTACGTGGCTGCAGCGGGCCTGTCCTGCGAGGGCGGCTGCCAGGTGCTCGACCCCGCCGGATGCACCGCGGCCTGCAACGGCACGCTCGAGCCGACCGAGGAGTGCGACGGCGCCAACCTGGGGGCGCTGTCGTGCACCGATTTCGGCTTCGTCGAGCCGCAGGGCCTGGCGTGCGTCACCTGCCAGCCCGATGCCAGCGCCTGCCAGCCGGTGTGCGGCAACGGCGTCATCGAGCCCGGCGAGACGTGCGACGAGGGCGACGCGGTGCCCGGCGACGGGTGCTCGGCGAGCTGCCAGTTCGAGGGCACCACCTGCTCCAACGCCATCGCGGTGACCGTCGACCTGGGCCCGGCCACGGTGATCGCCGGCACCACCGTGGGCGGCGGCGCGCACGACTCGGCGGGTTGCCCGGCCCCCGGCGCGGATCGCATCTACGCCGTCACCGCGGCATCCGGCGGGTACCTCACCGCCAGCCTCTCGCGACCGGCGGGCACCTTCGACAGCGTGCTCTACGCGCGCGAGCAGTGCCCGAACGCGAGCTCGCTCGTCCTGTGCGCCGACAGCGCCGACTCCGAGACGCCCGTGCCGCTCTTCGGGGGCGAGCTCGTCTCGTTCCCGATCGAGGACGGCCAGACCGTCTTCGTCTTCGTCGACGGCAAGGCGGACGGTGACTACCAGCTCAGCCTCGATCTCTCCACCGGCGTCGACTGCAACGATCCGGTGCCGCTCCTGCTCGAGGCCGGCTCGCCGATGACCGTTCTGGGTACGACCGACGGTTTGGGCAACCAGGAGTCGTCGACGTGCGGCGGTGCCATCGCCGACGATGTGGTCTACGCGGTGACGCGGGCCGAGACCGGTCCGCTGGCCATGACCTTGCCGGCGGGCCAGACGGGCTACGACTCGCTGCTCTACGCGCAGCCGCTGTGCGGCGTCGACGTCAACGTGCTCTGCGACAACGAGGTCGGCAACGGCGGAGAGTCCATCTCCATCGGCTCGGTCACCGGCGACGACCCGTTCTACCTCTGGGTCGACGGCTTCAGCGGCGCCGAGGGCAGCTACACGCTCGTCCTCGACCCTTGAGGCTGGCCCTGGAGCGGGGGCTCGCCGGAGCCTCGCTCTGCCTGGACCGGGGTCTCCTGCGGAGCCCCTGCGCCGGCGCACCGGCTCACTGGAACTTCTTGTCGCACTCCTTGATGCACGCCGGGTCCTTGCACTCGGCGGCGCACTGATCCCAGTTGCCGTGCTCCCAGCCCTTCGGCGTGTCGCCGCCGTCACCCTCGGGCCGCGACCCGCCGACGAGGTGGATGCACTCGTTGCTGGGGTTGCAGGTCCCACCATCGCAGTCGCTGTCGTAGCGGCACTGCACGCACTTCAGGTTGAAGCAGACGGCGTGCTCCGGCCCGGCGTCGCGCGCCGCGCAGTCCGCGTTGTCCTTGCAGGTGGGGAAGCGTGCCGCGTCGCAGCCGCCCGCGACTGCGACTGCGAATGCGACCGAAGTCGCCGCCAGCAGCGCTCCCACCCCCGTGCCGGCCACCACCTGGCGAGTTTGGCGCATCGCGTCGGCGAGCATAGCCAAACCTCGCCAAGCGGGCCGACTTCGAGGCTCCGCCAGGAGTCCTCGGACGTGTCGAGGCTCCGCCAGGAGTCCTCGGACCTGTCGAGGCCTGGGCCCCGTGAGCGCCGTCAGCGCTGGGCGTCCCCCCACACGGTGACGAGCAGGCGGCGGCGGTGCGGTGCGGTGCGGTGCTCCCAGACGTAGAGCGCCTGCCAGGTGCCCAGCGCCAGCCGGCCGTCGCGCACCGGCAGCACCTCCGCGGTGCGCGTCACCGCGCTGCGCAGGTGCGACGGCATGTCGTCCGGCCCCTCGGCGTCGTGCTCGTACTCGCGCGACTCGGGTGCCAGCCGCTCCATCCAGTGCGCCAGGTCGCGCAGCACCGCGGGATCGGCGTTCTCCTGCACCACCAGGCTGGCCGAGGTGTGCTGGATGAACACCGAACACAGGCCGGTGCTTACCTGGGCGCGCTCCACCAGCGCGGCGATCTCCGCGGTCACGTCCACGAACTCGCGGCCGCGGGTGGGCACCTCGATGACTTCCTGGAGCACACGCACATCCTCGTCTTCGCCGCGCGCCGCGTCGAGCGCCAATGCGCGGGTCGCGCCTGGGCCGCGGCGCTCAGCCTCGCGGCGTGGCGCCGGCGTCGCGCTTCTGCTCGAGCATGGTGGTCTCGTCGTCCTCGCCCTCCGGCTCCAGCGGTTCGCCGGCGTCGGGACCCGGCACGACAGCGGGTGGCCCGCGCATCGGCGGAGCGACAGGTGGAGGCAGGGTCGGCGGGCCGCGCCCCACGAAGATCATGGTCCCGTAGTCCTCGCCGAGAGGCGGCCGCGGGGGCATCGGTGCCGCCGTGCGTGCCCACGGCGCGCCGGGGATGTCGGGTGCGCGCAGGGCGGGAAGCACGGCGGTGCCGGAGGGCGCGTGGCCCGGCGCCCCGGCGACGTTCGGCAGCGGCGCCGGTGGCGGGGGCCGCGGTGGTGGCAGGGGGAACGGCGCGCGCACCGCGGGGCGTTCGCTGTCGCTCATGGTGGCGGTGCGCTCGAGGGGATTGAGCGCCGGCGGTGGCGGCCCCGGCAGTAGCGGCACACCGGTGCCCTCCGGCAGGACCATGGTCGGCTCGGCGGGGGCGCCCTGCGCGAAGGTGACCGGCGGCCGCGGCGGCTTGGCCCTGGCCGCGCCGGGACTGCTCGGTGGAGGAGGCGGCGCCGCGCGCCCGGTATCGGCTGGGCGCGGCAGCGGCCGCTCGGTCACCTCGACGCTGGCGTGGATGCGCAGCTGCGCGAGCCCGGCCTCGTCACCGGGCACCACGAAGCTCCCTCGCCAGGTGAGCGAGCAGCACATCCGATCGGCGTCGATGGCCAGGCCGTCGGCGACCAGGCCGAGCGGCTGGGGAGGCGCACCGCCGGCGCCGACCACGGACACCGCCGCCTTCGCGCCCGGCAGGCGCGACTCCACTCGCGGCCAGGTGGCGTGGACGCCGTCGATCACCACCCACTCGTCACCGTGCAGCCAGTCGACCTGCTGATCGATGGGGGCCGACTGGAAGTAGAGCCAGTGCATCTCGGGATCGACCTCGAGCACGCGGGCGCTGCCGGCAGGTCGGTCGGCGAGCTGCTTGCGCACCGGCCAGTAGTGGGAGATGGGGCCGAAGCCAGCCGGCGCTCCGGGGGCGCGCGGGTCGATCACGTTCGGAGGCCGGTCGCCGTCCATCCCGCCGACACCGACCGGGTTGGCGCCGACGTTGGGTCCACCCGGGGCGCGCTCGTAGCGCAGCGGAAGGGTGGCGAAGGGCTGTGGGGGGGCGCCGGGGGCCGCCCGATCGCCGAGGACGTGGAGCGTCTTGTCGATCAGCGGACGCTCGCGGAAGAGCGCCAGGCGCACGCTGCCCTGCGGAACCGGTCGGCCGGATGGCGCGCACGCGTGCCCGACCAGGGTCACGTCCGCGCGCGGCCGGTAGGGCACGAGATCGGTGGAGGCCTCCACGCTGTTCGCGGCGGAGCGATCGTAGTGCCGGTCGCGCCGCGCCACCGCCTCGGCGGCGATGGCTGCCGCCGCCGCGCCATGCACCAGGGCGAACGTCGCCTTGACCACCACGGTCAGGTGCAGCTCGCCGCTCATGCGCCAGAGCAGCACCCCCGCCGCGCAGCCCTCGGCGGCGTGCAGGTCGACCGGCCAGTCCGCCACGATCCACGTTTATCACGCCGCGCCACGCCAGCCGGCACCTGCGATGGCCTCCGAGGATCAGGCCGGATGTGGCTCGACGTCCACGATCCATCCCCACGCGGCCCAGCTCTGGAACCACCGGCCCACGGAGCTCTCGATGTCGGCGGCGCGCTCGGGGTGCGCGGCGGCCAGCCGCGACATGGCCGGCACCAGCGCCTCGCCACCGGCCAGCGCCTCGAGCAGCTGGAAGGCGAGCGCGTCGAGCTCCTCGTAGCGGATGGTCAGCTCCTGACGGAAGAGGGCCAGGTGGCACGGCTCGGCGGCTCTGGGCACTGCAGGCTTGTCGCCGTCGCGGACCTGGTAGCGCAGGCGATGGACGGGCCAGCGCAGGTGCATGCGCTGCAACGCGGGGTGGATGACGACGCGCGCGCTCTCCCAGGCGTCCTCGGGCAGCGCCGCCAGCTTCTCCGGGGCCACCGGGGCAACCTCGGCGGCGTCGAAGACCTCGACCATGCACAGCTCGTAGCGGGCCATCTCCACCGCGATCTCGCGCAGCGCCTCGGGCAGCGCGGGGTCGGCGGCGAGGAAGCGCGCCAGGTCGGCTCCGAGCTCGCGCAGAGACGGCGTTCGCGGCGGGTGGGCGACCAGGTAGCGCGTGCACATCGCCTCGAAACCGTCCTCGCCGAGCAGCCACCCGAGCCCCGGGTGGTCCTCGCGCAGCGAGTCGATGTGGCGCAGCCAGAACTGGCGGCGGTAGATGTCGACCTGCTCGGCGGGCGTCAGGCGATCGTTGCCGCTCACCACGCGCGCCACTTCTCCCTGCAGCCCGGCGTCGCCGACCACCGGCTCACCGCGCTGGAACGTGCCGGCGAGGAAGCCCTGCAGCGCCTCCAGCTCCTGCGGCGACGCTCCGCCAGGAGACGCCCCTGCCGTGGAAGCCATGACCTCAGGCGGCGCGCGCACGGCGCACCTCGTCACGGATCTGGCGCGCCTTGTCGGCCTCGGCGAGGAGCACCGGCAGGGCGGGGATGTCATCGTCCCATTCGACCAGCGTGGAGACGTCGCCGCACAGCTCGCAGGTGCGCCGGTACAGCTCCCAGACCGGATCGATGACCGGTGCGCTGTGCGTGTCGAGGATGTACTTGCCGCGGTTGGTGTGGCCGGCGAGGTGGACCTGGACGACGCGGCCGTGGGGCACGCCCTCGACGTAGGCCATCGGGTCGAAGCCGTGGTTGAACGAGGAGACGTAGACGTTGTTCACGTCGAGGAGCAGGCCGCAGTCCGCCTCCTCGACGATGGCCGACAGGAACTGCCACTCGGGCATGGCGCTCTCGGTGTACGTCAGGTAGCTCGACACGTTCTCCAGGACGAGCCTGGTCTCGAGGAAGTCCTGCACCTCGCGCGCGCGGCGGGCCACGTGCCGGATCACCTCCTCGGTGTAGGGCAGCGGCAGCAGATCGTGCAGGTTGGCGCCGGGCACGCCCGTCCAGCAGAGGTGGTCGCTGAACCAGGGCGAGCCGGTGCGGCGCAGCAGCGCCTTGAGACCGGTCAGGTAGGTGCGGTCGAGGGGCGCGGCGCTGCCGATGGACAGCGAGACACCGTGCTGCACCACGCGGTATCGCTCGAGCACGCGAGCGAGGTTGGCCAGGGGTCGCCCCCCGGGGACCATGAAGTTCTCGCTGATGATCTCGAACCAGTCGACGCTGGGCGCGGCCTCGAAGATGTCCGGGTAATGCGGGATGCGCAGCCCCACGCCGACACCGAGGTCGGGGAGCCCGAGACGCATCGTGGTGTCGCTGCGCGCGATCATCGTGGCTGTCGTGTCATCCTCTTACGCCAGGTCATGCCGAGGGCCGCGGGCGCGCGGGCCGGGCGGCCTGCGCCCCGGGAGACGGTCACTGTGTGGCCGCCGCCCGGAGCGCCTACCGCGGCTGGATTCAGGGAGCCGGGGCGGCGGCGGGCTCGGCGCCGGCGCAGTCAGCGGCCTTGCAGCCGCCCTTGGACTTGCAGTCGTTCTTGCCCTTGCAGTCGTTCTTGCCTTCGACCTTGCAGTTGCCCTTGCCCTTGCAGTCGTTCTGACCCTTGCAGCAGGCCTTGTCGCCCGCCGCGGGCATGGCCGCGGCGGGATCGGCTGCCGGTGCAGCCGCTGCCGGATCGGTCGGCGCCGGCGTGCTGCCACACGCCGCGAGACCCGCCACCATGCCGCCAACTGCCGAGAGCGCCAACGTCTTGCCCATGTGAATAGCCATCGAAAACCTCCAGATGTGTGTCTTTTTTCGTGTCGTACTTCGTGAAGCTCTGTCGGCCGCGCGCCATCGCCCTCGCCGGGTGCCGCCGCGGCCAGTGGCCCGGGACGGATGTGGCGACCCCGCCGTTGCGGGCTCGGTTTCGTCATGCCCCCGCGGCTGCGTCGCGTCCGCTACGTCTCGTGCGTCTTGCTCGTCTTCGCTCGCCAGCGGCGCCACGATGCAGTCACGGCGCCGATTCAATCACCGTTCCTCGTCGAGGCCCCAGAAAGCGGTGCCGTTGGCCGGAAGCCGCGGTCTGCTCCAGCCGGCCCCGGCCAGGCTCGGCTCTCCCTACGCCTCGGGGGTGGCGCCGTTTCGTGGTCCTGGCGTCCGCGGCCCCTACGCGTCCCCTCGGCACCTGGATCGACGCACACCTGCCCCGGACCGGCTCACCCGGCGCGGCCGCGGCGAGCCTCGGGGAGCGCGCGGTCTGGGGGGCGCTTTCCACGGCGCCCCTACGCGCGGGGGGCCAAATCCGTCCCGCCCGGGTATGCTCCGCCGGCGCCGTCCGCCCCGCGCCCGTGACCTCGCGCCCCCTGCGACCCCATCCCCTCGCCGTTGCTGGCCTCGCGCTGGCCGCGTCAGCGGCTGCCTGCGCCGATCCGGCGCGCGACGCGTCCGGGCGCGGAGGCGGCGGGGGCGACGTCTCCGTCGCCGAGGTGGCCGCCGAGCTCGAGGCGGTGAGCGGTGCGCTGACCCCGACGCAGCGCGCAACGTTCCGCGAGGTGCTCGAGGACACGCTCGAGAAGGACGCCTGGGCGTGCCACCCCTCACCGCGGCAGGTGTTCTCGGGGGTCGGCGCCGACGGCGACCGCCTGGTGAGCGGCACCATGCCCCACTACGGCTTCTTCTTCGGGCCCATGCAGTACCTGGTGCGGCGCGAGCGCGACAGCTGGCGCGTGGAGGCCCGCATCGCCGTGGAGCCGCCCGCCGGAACGGCGTCCCTCGAGCTGCCGGACTGCGTGCTGCGGCCGAAGCTGGACGGACCCGCGGCGTGCAGCGGCCGCGCCTACTCGGACTCCGGCAGCACCGAGGCCTGCCCGCGCAGCGGCTCGTTCTCTGCGCCGGCGACGCCGCGCAACGTGAGCGCGCTGCTGCAGCGGTGGTCGACGGACGCGGAGGCGTACTGGAACCGCGACGCGCTCCGGTACGGCATCCCGGTCACCTACGACTTCGACTTCGTGCGCGCCGACGAGGCGGCGGCGCGCGGGCTGCGCGTGGACATGGCCCTGCCGCTCTCGCCGACCTGCGGGCGCACGCCGTACTTCTCCGCGTTCCGCAGCGGCTGGTCGCTGCCGGTGGTCGCGCACGAGGTCGGGCACCTGCTCGGACTGCTCGACGAGTACGAGGCCTTCTCGGGCATCGTCGGCTTCTACCCGAAGACGCCGTTCCCGGGCGCGGAGGTCAGCCGCATGGGGCTATCGATGCGCGAAGCGACGCTGGTGCTCCCGCTGCATCACTACCTGGTGCTGCGCCGCTGGTTCTGCCTGCCGCCCGCATCGCCCGATCCCTATCGGCACGCGGCGCCATGACCGCGGGGGAAGAGGCAACGGGCACGGGCACGGGCACGGACAGGGGCACGGGCACGGGCACGGGCACGGGCACGGGCACGGGGTGCGCTCTGCTCCAGCTCCTGTTCCTGATGGCGGCTGTTGCGGGGTGCGGTGGATGCCCGGCGCAGGACGCGCCGGACGCGGGTGTGGACGCCTCGGTGGAGGATGCGGGCGAGGCGGCGGTGGATGCCGGTGCCGAGGACGGCGGGCAGGACGCCGGAGACGCGGACGGGGGCGATGCCGGCAGCGAGGCGTTCGGGTGCCCGTACGACATGGTCCGCGTCGCCCGCCGGTTCTGCGTCGATCGCTACGAGGCGTCGCTGGTCGACCACGCCACCGGCCGCGGGCTGACGCCCTTCTATCCACCGTCGCGCAAGAAGGCGGCGGGCATCGAGCGTGCGTGGCAGTCGTTGCGCCTCGAGGTGGGCGACGCCGACGCACGGGCCGTCCCGCTGCCCGAGCTGCCGGAGTGGCAGCGCACGACCGAGGTGTCGCCCCGCGCCGTCTCGCGACGCGGCGTGCTTCCGCACGGCTACCTCAGCGGCGAGGTGGCCGCCGAGGCATGCAAGAACGCCGGCAAGCGGTTGTGTCGCGAGGACGAGTGGCGCACCGCGTGCCGCGGCCAGCAGGACCGACAGTTCCCGTACGGCATCGAGCACGAGCAGGGCCGCTGCAACATGTTCCGCGAAGGGCACCCGGCGGCCATCCTCCACGGCAACGCCGCCGAGGGTCACCTCGACCCGCGCCTCAACAAGGTGCGCGTCAACGGCAAGCCACTGCTGCGCAAGACCGGCGACACGCTGGCCTGCAGGAGCGAGTGGGAGGACGACGCCGTCTACGACATGGTCGGCAACCTCGACGAGTGGATCGACGATCCCGAGGGGACCTTCCTGGGCGGGTTCTACGCGCGTTCGAAGAAGGACGGCTGCGACTCGACGGTCCGCTTCCACACCTTCGACTATCTCGACTACTCGCTCGGTGTCCGCTGCTGCAGCGACCTGCTCCCGGTGGAGCCGGTGCGCTGAGCGCGCTCGGCCTCTGGCCGGTCGGTGGGAGCCAGGCCGCTCGCTGACCGCGGCGGCCGCGCTATCACTACTGCCTGAGGTCTAGGCAGATGGAGTGGGTCCACGCATGCGGCGAGGCCCACTCGAGTCCGGCGAGACCGGTGAACGGCTCCGCTGCTCACGGCACGCATCGCTCAACGATCCAGAAGGCTTAGCCCTCGGGATCGCTCGGCGGCCGACTCGACTGGCGACGAGATCATGCCCCGGTCTCGCCGGACTCGAGTGGCGTTTCGTGGCACGACCACGCCCCCTGGTTGAGCCGAACCTCAGGCAGTAGTGCTAGCCGCGCGGCGCCTCGCTCGGCTTTCCGGGGCGCATGGAGACGATGCTCACCCCGCCCGCGGGGCGCTTGCGGTCGAGCCAGACCAGCGCCGCCGGCAGCACCACCACCGCCGCCAGCAGGCAGCAGATCTCGCCGAGCACGGCGGCGATGCCCAGGCTGCGCACCGAGAAGTTCTGCGACTTGATGAGGGCCAGGTAGCCGAGCGTGGTGGTCATGCTGCAGAGGATGACCGCGCCGCCCGTCTCCTTGACCGCGGTCACCGCACCGCCGGCGCCCTCGCGCGCGTAGCGCTGCACGATGTTCACCGCGTAGTCGACGCCGATGCCGAAGGTCAGGGGCAGGGCGATGAAGTTCAGGAAGTTGAGCTTCACGTTCAGGGCCACCAGCGGGATGGCCATCCAGCCGATGCCGATGAAGAGGGAGATGATGACCGCCAGCGCCGGGCGACCGGCTCGGAAGGCGATGAGCACCACGGCCAGGGTGGCCGCCAGGGAGATGGCCACCGCGGGCGGCACGTCGCCGATGATCGCCTCCCACATGTCGGCGTAGATCACCGCGCGCCCGGAGCCGAGCACGGTGCTGTCATCGGGGAGCTTCGTCTCGCGGTAAGAGTCCGCCCAGCGGAAGAGGTAGTGCGCGTCGTGCACCGCCTGGTTGTCGATGGGGCTGATGTAGACGATGCGCCCGCGCGTCCCGTCGCTCTCGGTGAAGCTGCGGGCCATGCCCGCCGGCAGGTCGATGAGGCCGAAGGGCCGGAGGTCGTCGGGCGGGATGTAGCCCTCGATCTTCTTCCAGGTCTCCTCGTCGAGGACCCCGCGCTTGTGGGCGCGCATCACCTTGTCCTTGATGTCCAGGAGCATGGGGACCTTCGCCGCCTGGTCCTCCGGCACGAAGTCCTGCAGGGCGTGCACGTCCTTGAAGGGCTTCTTGTCGGCGGGCGCGGCGTCGCGGCGTGCGTAGAGCGCGGTGCGCAGCGCCGG
>JBBJMR010000472.1:0-4840 GCA_037720395.1 Polyangiaceae bacterium | reverse complement strand
AGGAGAGCACGCCCTTCAGGCCGCCGATGCGGCCGGAGAGCGCCTCCAGCTCGCCGGCGGCCCCGCGCACCAGGGTCACCTCCAGGCAGCGCGCCCCGTCGAGCCGCACGTAGGTCGTGGCCAGCAGCTGCTCGGCGGGCGTGGCCGCCGCCGCCTGGCGCACGTCCTCGCGCACCGCCTCGTCGTAGACGACGGTCAGGCTGGCCACCACCTCGGCGCCGGCGTCCCAGGCGCTGTGCAGCAGGTCGCTGCGCACCAGATCGCGCAGGGCCTCGGACCGGTTCTCGTACCCCTGCGCGGCGATGCGCCGGTCGAAATCGGCCAGCAGCGCCCGGTCCATGGCCACCCCGAAGCGGACCAGGTCGCTCACGAGTTGCGCCGCTCCAGGTGTCGGCGGGCGGCGTCCTTCACCGGCCCGGTGACGTTCTTGCTCTTGGCCAGGATCTTCAGGTCGTTCTCGCGCAGGTGCTGCACCAGGCGCTGCGCGGTCATGATCGGCGTCTTCGGGTTCTCGACCAGCGCGCGCTTCACGACGTAGCTCTTCACCAGCTCCGGGACGCTGGCGATGATCCGCAGCACCTCGACGCTCATGTTCCTGTTGCAGGCGATGAGCGCGGCCTCGGACTCCTGCATCAATGGGCTGCGGACCACCGCGGTGGCCACGATCTTGTTGCGATCGCGGACCAGGATCATCCGCTGCTCGCGGGTGCCGAGCATCGCCGTCCGGATCTTCTCCGACATCTTCATCTCGGCGACCTGCTGGAAGAGCGACTTGAAGCGCTCCTTCAGCACCTCGCCGCCTTCGTCGAGCGCGTCGTGCGTGTCCTCCTCCACGCCCTCCAGCTGCTCGGCGAGAGCCAGCGCCTCCTTGAAGGCGATGTCCTCGGGCGTCGGCTCGGCGGTGGGCTCGACGATGAGCTCGTCCTTGATGGCCTCCACGGCCTCCTTCCACGCCGGCAGGCCGAGGAGCTCGACCTTGTTGCGCGCCGCCAGCTCGACGAGGCGCCCGGCCGTCGACATGCGGGTGCGCCGGTTCATGTAGAGCTTCTCGATGATGCGCGGGTGCGCCAGCAGCCGCTGCTCGTTGGTGGCGATGAGCTCCGAGACCTGCTCCGAGCAGTGCGCGGCGAGATCGACCACCGTCTCCGCGTCGATGCGCGGCATGGCCAGCAGCTTCTCCAGGACGTCGATGCGGTCCCGGTAGGTCACCGAGAGCACGTCGATGACCTGCGGCGGCAGATCGGTCCCCAGCGCGCCGCTCAGCAGCTGCTCGGGCACATCGCCGAGCGTCCGCTCGGCGTTGTCCCGCACCGTGGCCCGGTCGCTGCCACGCAGCAGCAGGAGCACGGCCATCACCTCCCCGGGCCGAAGGCCGGGCGCGATCCCCTTGGCCGCGACCTCCTGGAGCTTCTCCGGAGCCGTCGGGGCGACGAGCTTCTGCGCAGCCGGGGAGAGGGTGCCGGGATCGAGCGGGGGAAGCATGCTGGCCAGCGCCGCCAGGGGCGACGCACCGTCGAACCCTATCGCGTTCCCCCACGCCGGCGCGAGCGCCGCAGACATGCGCCCCTCCTTCCGCCGACCCCGCCGCCAACGGCCGCCGGCCGAACGCCACCCGGCACCGCCGTTTACGGGAGCGATGCCGACACGGTCACGAAACCGACAAAGCCCGCGTTGCTGGCACCCGTATCTCGCACTATCGTGGCCTAGGCCGTTTGCCCGGCACTCGGCCGCGAGGCGCACCGGACCTCGCACGAGTCGCCGACACGACACACGGGAAGGGAAGCAGACCGATGGGGATCATGGACTTCGTGAAGAGCGGCACGCGCGAGCTGATGATTGCCCGGCCCGACGCGCTCAAGCATCTCATCGTCTACAAGCACCCGGATCAGACGGTGCCCTTCTGGTCGCAGCTCACCGTCGACAGCGACGAGTGCGCGCTCTTCTTCAAGGACGGCAAGTACGTCGGCGCCCTCGGCCCCGGCCGCCACACCCTGCAGACCCAGAACATCCCCTTCCTCGGTCAGATCGTCGACAAGTTCACGGGCGGCAACGTCTTCATCAGCGAGATCTTCTTCGTCAAGACGCAGCCGGTGCGGAGCATCCCCTTCGGCGGCCCGCTGGAGTCGATGGAGGATCCGATCCTCTACGAGTTCGTGACCCCGCGCATCTTCGGCGAGTTCTCCCTGGTGGTCGTGGACCCGGTGCGCTTCGTCATCGGCTATCACGGCCAAGCGGCCGGCGCGCCCGACAACGACACCATCCTGGGCTGGATCAAGGGCAAGTTCTTCATGAGCGTGAAGACGGTCATCGCCCAGACCTGCGCCCAGCAGCAGAAGAGCATGCTCAACCTCGGCGGCATGAGCTTGGAGCTCGGCCAGCGCATCGTGGCCAGCGCTCCGAACTGCGAGGAGATCGGGGTCAAGATCCTCGACATCGGCAACTTCAACCTCAACTTCTCGGCCGAGGATCAGAAGCTCCTCCGCGACGCCAACAAGGATCGCGGCGCGGCCCGGCGCAACGTGGGCGTCGCCGCCGACACGGCCAAGGCCAAGCAGTTCGATCTCGACCAGAAGTTCGGGCAGGACGCGCGCTACGTGCAGCAGCTCGCCGGCAGCTGGCAGAACTACGCCGCGGGCTCGGCGATGATCGGCGCAGGCCAGGGCATGGCCCAGGGCGGCGGCGACTCCGGGGTCGCCGGCCTCGGCGCGCAGATGGCCGTCGGTGTGGGCATGGGCAACATGATGGCCGGCCAGGGCGTCGCGCAGGGGCCGCAGTTCACGCCGCCTCATCTGCAGCAGCCGCCGGGCGCACCGCACCCGGCCGCGCCCACCGCCGCCGGCGGCAACGGCGCCTGCACCAAGTGCAACGCCCAGCTCCCGATGGGGAAGTTCTGCCGCGAGTGCGGCAACCCCATGGGGGCGCCGGCGCGCAAGTTCTGCATCGGCTGCGGCACCGAGCTGCACGCGGCGAAGTTCTGCGCGAACTGCGGCAGCGCTGCTCCCTGAATCAGCAGGGGGCTTCGCCCCCTGAGACCCCGCGGATGGCGGGTGGTGGCGAAGCGCGACCGCGAGGGAGTGGGCTAGCGATGCGACGGCGGGGGGCGTCGCCCCTGAGACCCTGCGGATGGCGGCTGGTGGCCCTGGCGGCTGGTGGCGCTGGCGGCTGGTGGCGGCTGGCGGCTGGCGGCTGGTGGCGCTGGCGGCTGGTGGCGCCGCGCGGCGGTGAACACCTGGGCGGGCGCGATGCGGTGCCACGGCCCGCCAGCGGTGTAGACTGAGCGCGTGCCGCAGACGGTGCGCATCGATCCCGGCGGTCCCGCGTCGGCGGGCGCGGGCGGTGCGCCCGGCCAGGCCGGCACCGATCTCGACGCGCAGCGACCGGTGCGCGTCGAGCCGCGCGACACGCCGGGCGCGGGTGCGCCTCCCGGGGAGACGCTGCGCGGTCCTGCGCCGGGCGCAGAGGCGGTTGCGCTCGGCATCCAGCAGACGGTCCGCGTCGACCCCGGGGACGAGACGCCACGGGAGGCGCGCGGGCGCGCTGCGCCCGGCGACCACCACACCAAACAGCGCGTGGCGTCCCACCTCGACACGGCAAGACCCGGCTCGCGCGCGCGGCGTTGCCCCAGCTGCGAGCAGCACTTCTCCGGCGAGGCCCGCTTCTGTCCGTTCGACGGCGACGTGCTGGTGGCGGCGCCCGACTACCTGCCCGATAGTGATCCGCTCCTCGGCCAGGTGCTGGAGGGTCGCTACCACATCGAATCGGTGCTCGGCGAAGGTGGCATGGGCACGGTCTACGAGGCGCGCCACGTCTCCCTCGATCGCCGCTTCGCCCTCAAGGTGCTGCGCCGCGACGTGGCGCGCGACGCCGAGCTCACCGCGCGGTTCATCCAGGAGGCCAAGGCCGCAGCCGCTGTCGGCCACCCGAACATCGTCGCCGTCAGCGACTTCGGCGAGATCGCCGCGGGCACGCTGTCCAGCGCGCAGCAGCGGGCGGTGCCGTACTTCGTGATGGAGTACCTGTCGGGCCGCTCGCTGGCCAAGGTGCTCGGCGAGATGCGCACCCTCGATGCGGCGCGTGTGGGCGCGATCATCGCCCAGGCCGCCTCGGCGCTGGCCGCCGCGCACGCCGCCGGCATCGTGCACCGCGACCTCAAGCCGGACAACGTCTTCCTGGTGCGCGACGGCGAGCGGGACTTCGTGAAGCTCCTCGACTTCGGGGTGGCCAAGATCGCGGGCGCCGGCCGGCTGACGCGCGCGGGCATGGTCTACGGCACGCCGCACTACATGAGCCCCGAGCAGGCCTCGGGCAACGTCGTCGACCACCGCAGCGACATCTACGCGCTGGGGATCATCATGTACGAGTGCTTCGCTGGCCGCGTGCCGTTCGAGGCCGATACCTACATGGGCGTCCTCACCAAGCACATGTTCGCCACGCCCGAGCCCATCGAGCGTGTGGTCACCGATCCCGGCTGCCTGGGCTCGCTGGCCCCCATCGTCATGCGTTGCCTCGAGAAGCGCGCTGACGACCGCTTCGCGAACATGAACGAGGTGGCGCAGGCCATCCAGCGCGCCCTCGAAGGGCAGGGCAGCCCGCCGAGCGCGCGTCGACTGCCCGGGCGCAGCAGCGATCGCCTGCGCCTGCGCGAGCCCGAGCCCGACCCGCCGCCGCCGCGCCGCGCAACGACCGCCGGCGCTCCCCGCGCCGTCGCCCAGGCGCCCGTGTGGCCATACGGCCTGGCGGCTTTCGTGGTGGTGCTGCTGGCCGGCATCGGCGTCGGGCGACTGGTCGCGCCGACGTCGCAGGAGCATCCGGCGGCCGCCGATGCGAACGCCGCTCCGCC
>JBBJMR010000195.1:0-16875 GCA_037720395.1 Polyangiaceae bacterium | reverse complement strand
GGTGGTTTCCCCACGAGCAACCCCACGCCGCCGCCGCACGCCCGCGCCGCGACCCGCACGCCGCACGCCCGCGCCCCGACCCGCACGCCGCTTGCCCGCACCGCGACCCGCACGCCGCATGCCGCACGCCGCACGCCGCGGCGACGCCATCACCCCGGCGCTCACGACCGCCCGCGTCAGCGCGCGGCCGCCGAGAGGATACCGATGGCGATCGGCCGCACGCCGTCGATGACGAACTGGATGCCGATCACGCAGCAGAGCAGGCCCATCATCCGCGTCGTCAGCGCCACGCCCGTCTTGCCGAAGCGGCGCAGCACGTGCGGCGAGAGCACCAGCACCAGAGCCGTGGCTGCGACCACGAGCACGATGGCCGAGAGCAGGGAGGCGACGCGGGCGGCGGAGTTGCTCTGGCCCATGAGCACCATCACCGTGCTGATGGCGCCCGGGCCGCAGATCAACGGCACGCCGAGCGGCACCACCGCCGGGTCACCTCCGGCCGCGGCACGCACTGCGGCGCCGTCGCCGCCGGCGGGCACCCCCGCGCGGTGCTCGTCGCCCGCGAGCATCTTCATGGCCATGACGAAGAAGAGGATGCCGCCGGCGATGCGGAAGGCCTCCATGGTGATCCCGAAGAGGCGGAAGATGAGGCCGCCGCCGATGGCGAAGAGCAGCAGCACGCCGAGCGCCACCGCGCAGGCCCGCACCGCCGAGCGGCGCCGCTCCAGGTCCCGCTGGCCGTCGGTCATGCTCACGAACACCGGGGCCACCGCGATGGGGTCGATGATCACGAAGAGCGACGAGAAGCAGAGGACGGCGAAGGAGAAGAGGTCCTTCATGCTTCGTCCTCGTCTCGCTGGCCGTCGTCGATGGGGATGGCCGTCTCGTTCTTGCGCGTCGACAGGACGAAGGTGGTGGTCACCCGGTCGATGCCGGCCACCCGGGTCAGGCGGTGCAGCAGGAAGTGCTCGTACTCCTCGATGTCGCGCACCACCACCTTGAGGATGAAGTCCTCCTCGCCGGAGACGTGGTGCACCTCGAGCACCTCCGGGTAGGCGCTCACCGTCTCCAGGAAGCGGTTGTGCGCCGGCAGGCGGTGCTCGGCGAGCTTGACCATGACGAAGGCCATGGTGCCGCGCCCCAGCGCGAAGCGGTCGACCAGCGCCGTGTAGCGCTGGATGGCGCCCGACTGCTCGAGCTTCTTGATGCGCGCCAGCATGGGCGTGGCGGTGAGCCCCACCGCCTCGGCCAGAGCCGCGTTCGTGGTCCGCCCGTTGTCCTGCAGGATGCGCAGGATGGCCCGGTCGGTCTCGTCCAGGTCGATGGGCGCGCGGCGCCTGGGCGTTCCAGCCATGGCGGAGATGTATCACAGCATATTCTGCTGTCAAACATCGCCACGACAGAGCTTTAACCTGTCGCCAGCCGGCTGGCCGGTGCGCGCCACCAGCGCCGCGCGCTTCGATCGTCGATCACTCGAGGATGAAGGTGACCTCCATGGTGATGCGGTACTCGGAGATCTTGCCGCCCTCGACCTTGGCCTTCTGGGAGACGACCTCGAGACCAGTGATGCCGCGCACGGTGCTCGAGGCGCGGGCGAGGCCCTGGTTCGTTGCGTCCTCCCAGGACTTGGGGGAGGAGGCGGTGATCTTGGTGACGCGAGCTATGGACATGGGGTTCTCCTTGTTGGTGCGCGAGGTTCTGCTCCCGTGATCGGGGGCGGGACGATACGCGCAGCGATCGGGTCTGTCGACGTGGCGCGGCGACCAGTCCCGGGGCGTACGAGCGCATCCCGGTGAGGCGGCGCCCCCATCCTCAGCAGGCCCATCCCGACCGGTGCGCTACCATCGCCCGGTGCGTTACTGCGAGGTCTGCCGGGCGTCGTTCCAGGCGCTGCGCACCTGCCCGCGCGACCGGACGCCGACGCGCGCCGACCTGGCCGATCCGCTCCTGGACCACGTCCTCGGGGACCGCTACCGCATCCTGGAGCGCATCGCCGCCGGCGGCATGGGGCAGGTCTACCGGGCGGCGCACACGCGCATCGCCTCGCTCTTCGCGGTCAAGGTGCTCTACGGCGACATCGCCCACGACGCGCAGATGCGCGCGCGCTTCGAGCGCGAGGCCGAGGCCATGAGCTGCCTGCAGAGCCGGCACATCGTTCGTGTGGTCGACTTCGGCGACTCGCCCGAGCACCTCCTCTACCTGGCCATGGAGTTCCTCGACGGGCGCAGCCTGCAGTCCGTGGTCGCCGAGGGCGGGCCCCTGGCCCCGGAGCGCGCCGCCAGCATCGCCCGGCAGGTGGCGCGCGGCCTGTGCCACGCGCACGAGCGCGGCGTCGTGCACCGCGACCTCAAGTCGGCGAACGTCATGCTGGTCACCGAGGACGACGAGCCGGACGTGACCAAGATCCTCGACTTCGGCCTGGCGCGCCTGGAGCAGGCCGCGCCGCTGACCGAAGCCGGCACGGTGATGGGCACGCCGGAGTACATGGCGCCGGAGCAGTTCAAGGGCGCCAGCGCCGCCGATGCGCGCACCGACCTCTATGCCCTGGGGATCATCCTCTACGAGCTGCTCACGGGTCGGCCGCCATTCGAGGCCCAGAACCTGGCCCAGGTGGCGCTGGCCCACCTCTCCGAGGCGCCGGCGCCGCTCTCCACGCGCCGCCCGGGGGTGGGGTTCCCGCCCGGCCTTGAGGCGGTGGTCATGCGCCTGCTGGCCAAGGCCCCCGACGACCGCTTCCCCTCGGCCCGCGCGGTGGTCGAGGCGCTCGGCGCGCGCGGCGACGACCGGCCCACGGTCACCGGCGTGCGCCGCGACGGCAGCGTGGCCGAGGCCATCAGCGCCGCCATCCAGCTCGGCGCCCCGGCTTACAACAACGGCGATCACTCGGGCTGCTACTCGATCTACCGCGACACGGCAGAGGGCTTGCTCGCCGCCGGCTTTCCCTCGGTGGCCGCCGCCTCGCGCCTGGAGACGGGCCTGTCGCGCGCCGCAGCGCAGCCGAGCGCCACCGCCGCCGCCTGGGAGATGCGCTACGCCTTCGACGACCTGCTCGAGGTCGGCGGCGCCGCGGTGTCCCCGCGCGGCGGACCGGGCACGCTCGACGAGGAGCTGGCCGCCGCCGGCGGGGTGGTGTCGTCGCGCTACGCGCTCGGCCAGCTCGACCTGGTGGGCGACTACTACCTGGCCTTCGCGCGGCGCATGGCCCAGCGCCTCGGCGAGCTGGGCGTCGAGCAGGGTCTGGCCAGCGAGCTTCGCCGCGCCGCCGACGTCGCCGCCATGCAGGGTGGGGGCGCCAGCGGCCTGCGCACCGTGGGCGCGGTGCTCGAGACACGGCGCGCGTCGAGTCGCATCACGCGCTGACGAAGCGCGCCTGGCAGCGTCAGCAGCCGACAGAGGCGTGCGCCGCCTCCGGCGCCGGCGCCCGTTAGCGGCCTGACGGAGCTAGGCCGCA
Organism: Polyangiaceae bacterium; assembly: GCA_037720395.1. Classification (GTDB taxonomy): domain Bacteria; phylum Myxococcota_A; class Polyangia; order Polyangiales; family Polyangiaceae; genus JBBJMR01. The sequence goes on along the minus strand of JBBJMR010000195.1, from coordinate 13,427 downwards.
GGCGCCGGGGGACCGCGACGATCGCCGCGGAAAGACGGAGCTGCCCACCTTGGCTTCCATCTTGCTCCTCCCGGAGCGAGCCATCCGCTCGCCGGCAGCGCTCCTGCCCGGCGGTCGTGGTGGTCGCAGTGGACATTGCCGACCAGCCCCGCGACCGCGCGTCCATCGACGCGCGTCCGACGCAGGCGCCGCGCCGGCTGCTACCCGTGCGCCATCGCGCACGGAACACCCGAGTGCTCCGAGGAGGTCTCCGCCATGAGATCGTGGGGATTGCTGCGCGCTTGCTGCTTGTCGCTGGTGGGATTGGCCGTGGTCTCGTGCGCCGAGGAGCGCGACACCATCAGCCGCGTCCAGGCCAATGCGCTGGGCAAGGACTTCTTCGTCGGCCCCGACCTGCAGGGTCACGGCGATGACCCGGAGTTCTACTGGCGCAACTACGTGGTCGACGGCTCGGTGTCCCAGTCCCTCATCGGCATCGGCTCCTGGAGCGGCGTCGATCGCATTCGCTGGGAGATCACCGAGGACCGCCTCATCGCCCACAAGGCCTATCAGGTCCTCAAGGACGCGGACGACAAGGGCGTCCTCCAGGGCGACCCGGACGGCACCGTGGTCGCCTCGTACGCCATCGAGGCGCACTTCGACATCCGCCGCGTCTACAACCCGTCCACCGGCGAGGAGATGAACATCGTCGAGGAGAACACCGTCGACAAGCGGTGGCAGGACCGCACGCACATGCGCGTCGATTGGTCGATCAACCTCGTCGATACCCCGCAATGGGACGACATGTTCATCGGCAAGGTGTTCGGGAACATCAAGCTGACCAGCGAGAGCATGGCCGTCACCGACCCCAGCAGCCCCGACCGCCCCCACTTCGAGGAGGGCTACTTCGACATCACCAACAAGTACTGGATCGAGCCCACCCAGAGCCGGCTCATCCCCGGGCTGCCGACCTGCGCGGTGGTCGGCATCTTCACCGGGTCGGCGACCTACGAGTGCGATCCCCAGCTGGCCATCGTGCGCAGCTCGTTCCAGCGCATCGACCCCGAGGCCGACTTCGAGCGGCTGGAGATGACCACGGCGCCGCTCGACGTGGTCGGCAACCCGGCGGGCATCGACGTCAGCGGCCTGCTCGTCGGCCTGGCCCCGCCCGGCGAGCAGGGCTGGGACCCGGCCTATGGCTTCACCGACGAGCTGCACCACCGCTTCGCGCACGTGCACAACATCTGGCAGAAGAGCCACCAGGAGGCGGCCTGCCAGAGCAACGACGACATCGACCTCGATGGCACCGCCGACGCATGCGCCAACGCCGCCACCGGCCACCAGGGCGCGGCCGGCTCGCAGTGCGACACCTTCGCCGAGCGATGCACCATCCCCTATCGCGACCGGCAGGTGAAGACCGTCACCTACTGGGTGAACGACCAGTTCCCGGCCGAGCTCCAGGATCCGGTGGGCGAGGACGGCAAGCCCACCGCGCGCGGCGCCGCCGAGGACGTCATCTTCTCCTGGAACCAGCTGCTGGCCAGCGCCGCGGCCCGCGCGCGCGAGGTCGAGTGCCGCCGCACCGGCGGCGATCGCGACGCGTGCCGCAACGAGCTGTTCGAGGGCGACGAGATGCTCTCCTACGGCGCCTGGCTGCTGCCCAAGGTCCGCGACACGGCCACCGTGCTCACCCTCTGCCACAATCCGGTGCGGGCCTACGACCACGAGGCCTGCGGCGATGGCGGCTACAAGGCGCGCCTCGGCGACGTGCGCCGCAACTTCTTCGCCTACTGGCCGCACGCCTCGCGCGCGCCCTGGGGCGGGATCGGCAACTGGGGCGCCGACCCGCTCACCGGCGAGATCCGCGGCGCCGCGGCGATGGTCATGGGCCGCTCGGTGACCATGGCCGCCGCCTGGGAACGCGACGTCATCCAGGTGGCGCTGGGAGATCTCACCATCGAGGACATCACCAACGGCGTGCCCGCGCAGAACTACGCGCACACCCTGGAGAACGGCCTGCGCCCCGAGGCGCTCTCGAAGCAGGAGATCTCGCGACGCATGGCGTCGGTGGATCCGGTGCGCGCCTCGCAGACCATCATGCCCGGCGAGCTCTCCGGATCCACGGTGGCCGAGAAGTACCAGAGCTTCGTGGACGCGATGGAGACGACCACCGCCGACCCGGGGATGCTCACCGAGTCGATGCTCGAGTTCGACGCCGTGGCCAGCCCGCTGCGCGGCAGCCTCTACGAAGCGCAGCTCGTGGATCAGAGCTGGCTGGTCGGCGCCGCCGCTCTCTCGCCGGACACCGCCACCAGCGACGCGGTGCTGGACATGGCCTCGCCGCTGCGCGGGCTGGACCCGGGCGGCATCCGCGCCATGCGCGAGCGCGTGCAGACGGCGCTGCACATCAAGGGCGCATGCTTCCACGACGCCGAGGCGCCGGCGCTGGGCAGCGTCGATCTGCAGGGGCTGGCCGCGTACTTCAAGACAAGTTCCCCGACGGCCAGTACACGCCGACACAGCGCGGCGAGGCCATTTATCGCGAGCTGTGGATCGAGACCTTCAAGGGCATCGGGGTGCACGAGGTCGGCCACTCCCTCGGCCTGCTCCACAACTTCGCCTCGTCCTGGGACTCTCCCAACTACAGCCCCCAGTACTGGCAGCTCCGCAGCCACGAAGGAGCCAGCACCGCGTCCTGCCAGGGCGAGCCGCGCGGCGGGGACACCTGGCCTGCGGCCAGCGACGCCTGCATGGGCCCGCGCTACCTGGACCCGGAGACCGACGACGAGCAGGGCTTCGGCGGCGAGCCGCGCCCGGGCATCAACTACTTCGCGCAGACGTCGGTGATGGAGTACCCGCTGGAGCGCTTCGGCGAGACGCTGGGCCTCGGCTCCTACGACGCGCACGCCATGAAGGCGCTCTACGGCCGCGTGCTGGAGACCTTCGACGACGACAGCCACGGCGGCTTCACGCGCGCCGAGCAGAACATCTTCGCGCCCAGGCTGGAGTCACAGCTCGGCGAGCAGGACCGCGTGGTGCGCAGCACTGCGCCCTTCGTGGGGCAGGAGTTCGCCAAGCCCACCCACTACACCGAGCTGGCGCGGATGATAAGGGTCTTCGATCCCGCGCGCTGCCGCGACGCCACGCCCGAGGAGAAGGTCCAGGGCGGCTGGCGCATCGTGCACGGCAAGGTGTGTGGGCAGGCGCCGCGCGACCACGCCGCCTGGATGGACTTCGAGGACGGGCCCACCAACCCCGAGGTGGCCGGCAGCGAGGCGCCCGACTGGCGCACCCGCGCCGGCGCGCGCACCGGCGAGCTCGCGGTGCGCTGGATGTACCGCTACGGCACCACCAGCAACTCGTACTTCCACACCTCGCTCTCCGACGCCGGCGCCGACCCGTACGAGGTCACCGTCAACACCATCAGGCGCTTCGAGAGCAACTACCCGTGGACCTACTTCCGCCGCCAGAACCGGGAGTACTTCTACCCGGGGCTGCCCTCTGCGGCGAGCAACGGCACCTTCGAACGCCTGCGCGCCTACCACTGGAACGTCGCCAACCGGAGCGCCTTCTACATGGGCTTCGGGCAGGCGACCTACGACGAGATCGCCGGCAGCGACGACTGGCACCGCCCGCTGGTCATGGCCGAGACGGAGATGTTCAACGCGCTGGCGCGGAGCCTCCTCACCCCCGAGCCGGGCGACTACGGCAGGATGGCCACCCAGCCCATCTCCGGCACGCGCGTCATCTTCGACGCGGTGACCAGCGGCCCCACCGACTTCCGCATCGGCGCCGTGGACGGGCGCTTCATCGGAGAGCAGTACGCCAGTGATCCGGACGCCGGCGGCTCCTGGAACTACACCCACTGGATCGAGCACGCCGGCTTCGGCGTGGAGAAGACCTACGCCGCCATGGCCCTGGCCGACGGGCGCCCGGTCCTATCCACCATCAACCGCGCCAACTACCTCGACGGGCGCGCGGTGAAGATCAACTTCCGGAACGACATGCCGCAGGCCGTCGATCGACTGCTGGCCGGCATCCTCGCCGAGGACTGGGACACGGTGGGCATGTACGTGGAGGGCGGCGCCGAGCCGTCGCCGAAGATGACCCCCATCTCCATCACCGACCAGACGCCGTCGCGGCCGAGCAACGCCAAGGTGCTCTACCCGAACATTGGCTACAAGCAGCAGCTCGGGGCGCTCATGTTCGCGCAGATCTTCTCGCGCATGAGCACCGACATGAGCCTGACCAACAAGATGCGCATCTGGCTCGACGGCCAGGAGGGCCAGATCGAGATCCCCGAGGAGCAGCAGGTCCGCTTCTACGATCCGCAGAGCGGATACACCTACGTGGCGCGCCGCTACGGCAACGAAGAGATCGACGGCCGCAGCGTGGACCGCGGCATTGCCTCGCGCATGCTGCAGCACGCCAATGCCCTGATCGTCGCCTCGTACGAGGTGGACAAGGACGTCGATGGCCAGCCGGTGATCGACGCCTTCGGCACGCCGAAGGTGGTGGTCGACGCCGACGGGCTTCCGAAGGTCCTGCCCGCCGGTGCCACGCGCATCGCCGAGCTCACCAGCTACATCGGCCTCCTCGACGCGCAGCGACAGGTGGGCAAGGCCGTCGGCTACGGTCCGCTCGGAGGACCGGGCGACGACTGAGGAGCGCGCGCTCGCGAGCCTCCGCGAGGAGAGCTCGTTGTTGGAGAGCCCCGCCTGCACGACGCGGGCGGGGCCTCGAGTGGGCGGCGTTTCGCGGGCGTGCCTGCTAACATGCGGCGATGCCCAACCCGCGACGCAACCTGGAGGCACAGCAGCGCGCGGCCGCGCGCCGACAGCGCGAGGACGACGCGCCGCGACTGCACGACAAGGTGCCCGGCCTGGAGAGCCTGAAGCTGGAGGTCGACGAGGTACGGGGCGCAGAGGCGGTCGCCGGCGCCACGCACATCCGACGCGTGGTGGTGGAGCATGCCCCGGCCCTGTTCGTCATCCCCTGCTCGGATCGGGAGTGCAAGGAGGGGGGGCACGACGTGAGCGAGCCCATCCTCGAGTCGCTCGGCGCGCAGAAGACGAGCTTCGACGGCAGGCACGCCTGCGCGGGCCAGGTGCCCACGGGGCCGTGCGGCCTGACCATGCGCTACCGCGCCTCGGCCACCTACCGCTGAAGCGTCAGCGCGCGCACGCCGGGCAGCTGGCGCGCACCCGGGCCTGGGCGCGGTCGACTCGGGCGTTGGCGTCGACGCACCGTGCGTCCCCCGCGCCGGCCAGGCCGCAGAGCTGATCGGTGGAGCGTCGCATGGACTCCAGCGCCCGGCAGGCCACCGAGCATGCGTCGGACGCGGAGAGCGCATCGGCGCGCTCCTCCTCGGCGTGCTTCGAAGGCGCCTTGCTGGCCCCGTTGGGGGGCGGGGCCGGAGGGGGCGTGCCCGGCTCGGCGCGCGGGCCGGGAGCCTGCTGCGCCGGCGCCCGCTCGGGGGACGCAACGGGCGCGCCGCCCGCGACGGCGAGCGCGCGCTGCATCTCGTCCTCGGCGCGCGCCAGCTCGGCCACCGCGCCGTCGACCCCGCCCGCAGGGGCCTGGGGCGCGGCCAGGGCGAACTGATCCGCCGGCGCTTGGGCGGCGGACGGCGCCTTGGCCGGCGGAGGGCCAGCGGAACACGCCGCGATGGCGATGGCGCCGAAGGACAGGACGCTCAGGGCGGCGCCAGCGCGCAGAGGCCGCGTCACGGCGGACATGCCGCCCCGACGCGCTCGGCGGCGCGGTGCGCTCGACCCCGCGCGGTGTCGCAGCGCGGATCGGCCTCGCCGGTGAGGCCGCAGAGGTGCTCGGCGGCGCGCTGCAGCGAGCCGAGCGCGCGCTTGGCGATGTTGCAACCGCCGCCCTCGTCGTCCTTGCTCTTGCCCTCGACCCTGGGCGGCGAGGCGTCGACCGGCCTGGGATGGGTGGAGGGTGTCACGGCCGCTCCCGCGCCGTCGCCCGCCGGGCTCTCGGGCTTGCCGCTGCCGGCCGTGGTGCCGCCAACGGGCGCGTCACCGAGCGCCTGCGCGAGGTCGGCCTCGGCGCGATCCATCTCGGCGAGGGTCCCGCCCACGTCTCCCTGCGCCACCGCGCTCGATACCGTCGGCTCCTCGGCGCTCTTCGCCGCACCGCCGCAGCCTGCACCGAGCGCGCACGCCAGCGCAGCGGCGACGATGGCGCGGGCGCCCCCGCCAGCGCGCGCTGCGGACACGGACGTCTCTCGAGCGCGCGTAGGCGACGGACCAGAGCTCTTCATCTCCACGAGACTGGACGCCCGGGGGCGCCGATGTGGCTCGCCCGACGCCCGCGCGCCCCGCCGAGTCCCCCTACCGAGACGCGCACGAGCGGCAGTTGACAAGGGCGGCCGCATGGGGGAGAAATGCCGACCCTTCGCGGGGATGCGTGCCGGGAAAAGCGCCCGGCCATGGCGCCGCTAGCGACAAACGAGGCAAGCCCAGCGATTCGTTCGATAGCCCGGTGAGGTAGCCAAGTGGTTAGGCAATGGTTTGCAAAACCATCACACGCGGGTTCGAATCCCGTCCTCACCTCCAGCGCCGCGTGCACCCACGCCGCGCGGCCCGGCGTTCGACACCGCACGGACCCAGGCCCGAGGCGCGCGGCGCGCCTCATCATCGGGTGACCTGCGCGAGCGAAGGCGCAGCGGCCGCCTAGGGGTTGGTCTTCTCCTCGACCTTGTCGCCGGCCTCCTCGACCTTGTCGCCGGCCTTCTCCACGCCGTCGCCGACCTTTTCGCCGGCCGCCTTGACGTCTTCCTTCACCGCGTGCGGCGTCTGGGCCGGGGGGTCGCTGCTGCCGCACCCTCCGCACACACCCACCGTCACCAGGACCGTTGCAGCCATCCACGTTCGTGTCATGGCGCCCTCGCCAAACAAGAGGCATGCCACCGCGCCCCCGGGCAAGAACGGCACGGCCGGGCGGACGGCGTGGGTGCCGCGGCCCCGGCCCTGTCGGCAGCGGCGGGGTCGCGCCGTCCTGGCGACAGGGGTCGGGGCGCGCGTAGTATCCGGGCCATGGCCAACGAGGCGCTGGTGCAGGCAGTGAAGGAGATCGCTTCCTTCGCTCGATCCGGGAAGTCCGACGAGGCCTATCAGCGCTACGAGAAGCTCTTCGGCGACCCGGGGTTCTCGTCCTACAAGCCCGACGAGCAGCGCCAGGCGCTGCGGCTCATGATCCTCGCCAAGAACGCGCCAGGCTCCCCTTCACCGGCGATGGCCGCCGCGCACGAGGCTGCGGCAACGCAGCTCGCCAAGCTGGTCGCCGCACACGGCGAGCCGTCGGACTACGAGATGCTCGGCCTCTGTCACCTGGCCGGTGGCGACGAGGCCGAGGCCAGCGAGGCGTTCCGCGCCGGGCTGACCATCGAGCGCCAGCGCAACCCGCAGTCCGACCTCTGCGGCGCCCTGATGAAGCGGGTTTCCCTCCTCTGACAATGCACGTCCTCGCCATCGCCAGTCAGAAGGGAGGCGTGGGCAAGACCACGATCTCCCTGAACCTGGGCCTCGCGCTGGCGCGGGCCGGCAACCGGACCTTGATCCTCGAGCTCGACGCCCAGGGCAGCCTGGGGCTGTCGCTTGGCCTCTCCGATCGGGCGCGCCCGGGCATCGCCGAGGTGCTCACCGGTGCGCAGACCGTGCAGAGCGTGCTCCTGCGTACGCGCGACCCGCAGCTCGCCGTGGTCGGCGTGGGGCGCGTCGACCCGACCACCGTCTCCGGCTTCGAGGAGGCGCTGACGCGCGGCAACGCCATCCAGAGCGCGCTCGACGCCGTGCGCGGCGAGTTCGACCTGGTGGTCATCGACTGCCCCGCCGGCCTCGGCAAGGTGGCCACGCGCGCGCTGGAGTCGTCGACGCACGTGCTCTCGCCGCTGCAGGCCGAGCCGCTCGCCCTGCGCAGCGTGGGCCAGCTGCTGGCGCTCATCGAACGCATCCGCTCCGACAAGAACCCGGCGCTGAACCTGGTGGGCATCGTGCTCTCCATGTTCGACCGCAAGGTGCCCGCCTCGCTGGAGGTCGCGGAGACCCTGTGGACCAAGTTCCCGGGGACCGTCATCCTGGATACCGTCATCCCCCGCGACGAGATCTTCCTGGAGGCGTCGCTGCGCGGCTCGCCGCTCTACCTGATGCACAAGAAGCCGCCGCCGCTGGCGCGCGTCTTCGATCAGCTCGCCAACGACGTGCTCGATCGTGTCAGCCCGCCCGAAGCCAGCCGCTCCCCGGAGGACGATGAGCCGATCCCGCTCCTCGTTTGATCTCGACGGTGCGCTGGCCGCGATGCGGTCGATCACCGACGCGGCGGGCCCGGAGGCGGCCGCGCCGGAGCTGCCGCGCCCCTTCGCCGGCGTGGAGCTGGTCTCCTTCCAGCGCGACGCCGCGGCGGCGCCCACGCCCACGTCCACGCCCACGCCCGCGGACGAGCGCGGCCCGGAGACCAAGGCTGCCACCGAGGTGACGCCGCCGACGGCGGACCTCGGCGGGGAGGGCCCGCGCTCGCGCAAGAGCTCGCCGCCGCCGGAGCAGACGCCGCCGCCGAAGCTGCCCGACCTCTCCGGCGTGGTCAGCCCCATCGTGCGCTGCGAGAAGATCGTGCAGTGGATCGCCGAGGCCACCGGCTCCACCGACGTCTTCCTGGCCGACGCGGATGGGCTGCCGCTGGCCGGCGCCATCCAGCACGCCGAGGCGCGCCTGGCCGGGGCGGGCAACGTGGCCAGCAGCGTCGTCGGCCTGTCCAGCGCCCTGCCCGGCGACGCCTCGCCGCTGTTCGAGCTCCACGTCGGTGAAGGCCCGTTCTTCCAGCTCATCGGTTTCCAGGCTGGCACCGCGCTCTACGTGGTCGGCCTCAGCCGGCGCACGCCGCTGACGCCGCGGCAAGCGCACGCCGTCCGCCTCGCCTGTCGCCACGCGCTCGGGCCCACCCTTCAAGGAGAGTGATGGGGCAGGACGTGGACGACTCGCACACCGACGTCTCGCCCGTGGAGGGCGCGCCCAGCGCGTCGCCCGCAGGCGGGCCCATCCGTCCCCCGGTGGGCGCGGCAGCGGCGGACTTCACCACCCGCACCACCGCCCTGCCCGCGGCCCCCAGCGCCGGCGTCGCACTCGACGACACTCAGAGCGTGCCGCGCATCGCCCCCAGCGCCGGCCCGGTGCCGCTCGACGGACTCGCGTATGGCATCGAGTACCTCGACGCCATCATCGTCTTTTACGCCGGCGACGCGCACGTGCACGCCGCCTGGGTGCGACCGGAGACCGGCTTCACCGCCGAGGAGATGGCTCCGCGCCTGCGCGACGCCTACCGCTCCTGCCACGCTGCCGCCCGCGCGCTGGAGACGCACAGCGTGGCGGTGAGCTCCACCGCGGTGCTCTCCGACGCCTTCGTCACCCTGGAGACGCCGGCGCGCATCACCTTCCTGCGCCGCGTGCGCGGCTACGTGGTGGCGGTGGCCTTCGACGCGGCGGTGCCGCTGGGCATGGCGCGCATGCTCGCCGGGCGCCTGGTCGGCACGATCGGGCCCGAGCTGCCCCGCGAGGCGTCCGCCAGCGACGCGCCGCGCCCCGCCGACGAAGCCGAGGGCGACGGCGCCAAGACGCTGGCCGTACCGCAGCGCCCGCGCACCACCCGCACCTCGCGCCCGCCGCCGCCGCCGCGCCCGACGAGCAGCGAGCTCGACCGCGCGCGGCGCCTCCTGCAGTACGCCGAGGAGCACGCCGTCGACGCCCACGTCGTGCGCCAGCGCATCGCACTGCGCGCCGGCCTGACGCCGCTGGCGCTGGAGCACCCCGAAGCGCTCGGCGCCGACGCCATCGTGCTCATCGAGAACGCGGTGGCCGACATCCTCGGCCTGGACCAGGCCGCGCTGAGGTCGAGCACGTGACCTCCTTCGGCGGGCTGGTCCGCGAGGTCGCGCCGCATGGGCTCTTGAGCCTCAGTGATCAGCTGGTGCTCTACACCTCCCACCCCGGCGCGCTCTTCCTGGACCAGACGGTGGAGGACGCGCTCGGCGGCGAGGGCTGGGGGGTCCGCCGCCAGGCGGCCTTCGAGTCGTCCCACGCCCTGCTGGCGTCGGTGTGCGCCGACCTCGGGCTGGTGCGCCCCGAGGAGCGCCTCGATCTGGCCTTGGAGCTGTTCGGCGCGCTCGGGCACGGCAAGCTGACCTTCGAGGTGAACGCCGAGGGGGGGCGGGTGCGCGGAGAGCACCTCCACTACGGCGGCTCCTTCCGCGAGAAGTACGGGGCGCAGCCGAAGCGCAAGCGGCCTGTCGACGCCTTCGCCGCGGGGTACGTGGCCGCCGCGGCCAGCGTGGCCTTCCCCTCCGACTGGGGCACCTTCGAGGCCGACGAGGTGGAGTGCGTGGCGCGCGGCGATCCGGGCTGCGGCTTCGTGCTGGCACGCAGGCCCGAGCGACCGCGCATCGGCCAGGTGATCACCCGCGCCGCCGCCGAGACCGCGGCCATCGGGGCGGCCGCCGAGGGGTCGAGCGGGCGCGCCGCCATGACCAGCGCCGGCGTGGCGCGCATGCTCGGCGCGCTGGCCGCCGACGAGCGCGGCACGGTGCGCGCGTTCGGGGTGCGCCTGGCCCTCCTGCCAGTGAGCTACGTCTCCCAGATCACCTTCGACACCATGCACCTGGTGGAGAAGCGTTCGCCGGAGCTGTCCCCGGTCTTCATGACCCTGGTGCGCGAGTCGGCGCAGAGCAGCGGCTTCCACCTGCTCGGCGGCGTGCTCGCTTCCAGCGAGTGGATGAGCGAGCACGGGCTGCCGGCGCGCGACGCCGAGACGAGCCTCGAGCAGCTGCTCGGGGTGGCGCGCGCGCTGGGCTGGGGTGCGCTGCACACCGAGGAGCTGGTGCCCGGCAAGACCATGCGCCTCTCCTGCGCCATGACGCACGAGAGCGTCTACTACGCCGTCCGCCACGACCGCACCGTGCGCAACCGCCTGGCCTTCATGCAGGGCGTGGCGCTGGCGCTGATGCAGCTGCTCCACCGGGTCGACTTCCGCTCGGAGCGGCCCATCGTCGGCGACACCTACGCCGCCCTCTTCAAGAGCGGGACGAAGTGGCACGTCGACGAGACGCGCTCGCCGCTGCGCGGCGACGACGTGTGCGAGGTGAGCGTCGAGGCGCTGGCCGAACGCTGAGAGGCGCGCCCCGTACCCAAGGCGAGGTGGTAACTCGGGTTTCCACCTCCAGGCCGCCGGCGCGGCCCAGGGGGCAGCGCGCATCGCGCCGCCGTAGAACATCTCTGCCCCGCGCGATCGGCCCCCGGCCGGCTCTCGGTCATCGCGGCGCGTCGCTTCCAGCCCGGCGGAAATGTTCAGCAACTCCCCGGGAATCGACGCCCCGAAAAAGAGTGAAAGCAACATCCCGCGGAGAGCGTTGTCACACCGAGCCTGGTTGCCGCGATGGATGGCGCAGGCGCTCCCCGTCACCCACCCCTGCGCCCCTCAAGGAGGTTTTCCCATGAACAGCCGTTTCGTCGCCCGTATCGTCCTCTCCGTTGGTTTGCTGGCTTGCGCCGGGGCCGTGTCCGGCGAGGCGACCGCGTGTGGCGACGAGGTGGCTCCGGCCGTCGACCACCGCATCATGGGTGTGGCGCGCGCCGAGAAGGATCTCCGCGACGGCAAGTACCTGGCCTCGGCCGGCAGCGTCATCCGCATGATGCCGGACGTCCGCAGCTTCAAGGCCAAGAAGGACTACGCGCTCGTCGGTCGCGCCATGCGCACCCTGGCGGTGGCCGTGGCGCGCGGCGACGGCGCGCTGGCGCTCGACAAGGAGGTCGACGCGGGCACGCTCAAGGGCTGGGCCGGCAAGACGGCCGAGGACCGCGCCGCCAACCTCTCCTGGGCCGCGAGCACCATGACCGCGCTCGACGGGTTCAAGAAGGACGACGCCGGCGTGAAGACCGACCTCGCCGAGGTGCTCTCGCACGTCGATGGCCGCCAGGACGAGGCCATGAAGATGCTCGGCGAGCTGGCCGACAAGGACCTGATGACCAGCGCCGAGGGCTACGCTGCCCTGGCCCGCCTCCGCGACCGCGCCGGTGACCAGAGCGGCCGTCAGGCCGCCGCCAGCAAGTGCGAGGCGATGACCAAGAACGCCGCCATCTGCGGCAAGACGGCGCCCAGCGGCCGCAGCTGATCCGGAGCCTCCCCAGGAGCGTGGTCTCCTGGCGGAGCCTCCCCAGGAGCGAGGTCTCCTGGCGGAGCCTCGAGACGCGGCCTGATAGCCTGCGCGGACTGCGGTCCTCGTGATCGACTCCCGGAGAGGCCCCATGCGCCGCGTCGCCCACCTCCTGATTCCCGTCCTGGCCGCGCTGGCCGGTGCCTGCGATGGCGATCGACCCACGTCGGAGGCCCCGCGGCCCGACCCCGCGGCCAGCGGCGTTCCGGCGACCACCTCGTCGGCCTCGCACGCGCCGAGTGGGAGCGCAGCCACCGCCACCGGACCGGACGTCGACCCGCCACTCGGCGACGCGGCCCACGGCAAGGAGCTGGCGCAGAAGCTCGAATGCAACCGCTGCCACGACGGCACCGACGTCGGCGCCGCCACGCTGCCCAGGCACTGCGTGCACTGCCACCAGGAGATCATCGCCGGCACCTTCAAGGGCGCGCCGGCGGCCAAGCTCGCCGCCTGGCAGGAAAAGATGGTCACCCTGCGCGAGGTGCCCTCGCTGTCGTCGATGGGCAAGCGCTACCGGCGCGCCTGGATCGAGCGTTTCCTGCAGGAACCGCACGACCTGCGCCCGCGCCTGCTGGCCTCGATGCCGCGCCTGAAGATCTCCGCCGCCGAGGCGCGCGACCTGGCCACCTGGCTCACCTCGCAGGGCGGCGAGCCCAGCCCGGCGCCGCCTGTCTCGCTGGACGGCGCCGACCTGGCCAGGGGGCGCAAGCTCCTCGAGGACAAGGGCTGCGGCAGCTGCCACGCCTTCACCGGCGTGCCTGCGCTCGCCGGGGGCACCGCGCCCAGGCTCGGCGAGAGGGAGCTGCGCAGCGCGGTGGCCCTGGCGCCCGACCTGCGCTTCGCCCGCGATCGCTTCCGCGCCGCGGAGCTCTGGCGCTGGATGGCGGACCCCAAGGCGGTCAAGCCGGACACGGCCATGCCCCTGACGCCGAGCACGCCCGAGGAGCTCAAGCACATGACGGCGTACATCCTCCAGGCGCCGCTCGCGCCGCTGGCGTCGAAGGCCGTGCCCCAGCGGCTGCCGGTGCTCGATCGCAAGGTGACCTACGACGAGGTGTACAAGCGCGTGCTGCGCGACACCTGCCGCCACTGCCACGCCGAGCCGGACTACGACCCGGCCGGGGACGGCGGGCCCGGCAACACCGGCGGCTTCGGCTTCCCGGCGCGCAAGCTCGATCTGGCGCGCTGGGAGGGCGTGCAGGCCGGCTGGGTGACCGACAAGGGCGAGCGGGAG
>JBBJMR010000471.1:0-4895 GCA_037720395.1 Polyangiaceae bacterium | reverse complement strand
TTTCTTGGTGGCCGCTCGCGGGGCGCGCGCCTTGGCGACCGGCTTTTCGTCGGCGGTCGCGCCGAGCGAGGCTTCGGTCTCCGTCGTCTCGGAGCTGCTCTTCTTCGGCTTGGCCACCTGGGTTCTCGCCGGCCTCCCTGCGGAAGCCGCGCCGCCTCGGTGGAGGTCGAGCGCGGCGAAAGCCGAGGACTACCGGACGGACAGTTCTAGTACACCTGACGGCGGCGGCGCCAGGACCCTATCCGGGACGTTCGCCCGTCCGCAGCGGGGCACGGTCATGCTTCGACGGCGTTGTGGCCTGGGGTGTGGGATACACCCGAGGCCTTTCGTGCTAGGCAAACCCGGGTCGTTGCCCCGTCGGGGCCCCCTCGCATCGCGCCTCCTCACAACTCCTCACAACTCCCCGGTGGATTCCGCCCGTCCTCCTTCCATCTCCCCCGCCGGGGCCGGCCCTCGCTCGCTGCGCCCCTGGTACCTGGTCGCCTGCATGATCATGACCTGGTTCCTCGGGGTCGAGGGCATCAGCAGCGGATGCAACACCGTGCGGCAGCTGCGCGAGGCGCAGGTCGCAGAGATGACCGCGGCCACCGAACGCGCCGCAAATGAGGACCCGCGGCTGGTGGCGGTGTCCATCCAGCACGCCGCCAAGCTGCAGGCGCAGAGCGCCATGCGGCGCCTCACCTTTCCTCTCGGCGTGGCCAAGCTCCTTCTTTGCGGCCTGCTGGTGGTGGCCAGCGGGCTGGCGATGGCCGGCAGGCCCGGCGCGCGCTCGCTCGCGTTGCAGGCGCTGGTCGTCAATCTGGCCTTGAACGTCGCCACCTACGCGCTCACGCGCGACGTGCGCGCTCACTGGATAGAAGCAGCTGCCCGTGCGGGCTCCGCGCTGCCATCGCTTGATCCAGCGCAGGCCCAGCTCCTCGAGCCCTGGTTCAACTGGTGGGTCGAGCGCGCGCGCTTCGCCTTCCTCGACATCGGGGCCATGGTGGTGGCGGCCATCGCGCTCACCAGCCGACGCACCGCGACGTTCTTCGCCGCGGTGGCCGCGGCCGGCGACGCCGAGGAGCGGCACCGCGGCCGCGCGGCGAAGCCGGCTTCTCTTCGTCCGGCTCCACCGGCTCCACCAGCTCCACCGGCTCCACCGGCTCCACCGGCTCCACCGGGTCACCGGGTCCGGGAAGATCCGCGTCCTGCCCGATGACCTCGCCAACCAGATCGCCGCCGGCGAGGTGGTCGAGCGCCCGTCCAGCGTGGTCAAGGAGCTGGTGGAGAACGCCGTCGACGCCGGGGCGCGGCGCATCCAGGTCGACGTGGAGTCCGGTGGGGTGGCGCTGGTGCGGGTCGCCGACGACGGCTCGGGCATGCCAGCCGGCGACGCGCGCCTGGCCGTCCTGCGCCACGCCACCAGCAAGATCCGCTCGCTCGACGACCTGCGCGCCATCCAGAGCTTCGGGTTCCGCGGCGAGGCGCTGCCGAGCATCGCCTCGGTGAGCCGCTTCGCCCTGCGGACCCGCGTGCCCGAGCGCGACGAGGGCACCGAGGTACGGGTCGACGGCGGTGGCGAGCCGAGAGTCGGCGCCTGCGGCATGGCACCGGGGACGACCGTCGAGGTGCGCGAGCTCTTCTTCAACGTCCCGGCGCGCCGCAAGTTCCTGCGCGCCACCGGCACCGAGTCGGCACACGTCACCGAGGTGATGCAGTCGCTGGCCCTGGCGCAGCCGGGCATCACCGTGGTGCTGGCGCGCGACGGGCGCGTGGTGCGCGAGTGGCCGCGCGCCGAGGGCCGCGAGGAGCGCGCCCGCGCCGTCTTCGAGGGCGAGGAGCTGGCCGCCTGCCGCGGCGAGCGCGGCGCCGTGAGCGTCGAGGCCTATCTGTCGCGGCCGGAGCGAGCGCGGCCCGGCGCCACCGGCCTGTCGGTGTTCGTCAACGGTCGCGTGGTGCGCGACCGCCAGCTGGCGCGCGCCGCGGCGCAGGCGTACGGCAGCGTCCTCGAGCCCGGGCGCTACCCCATGGGGGTGGTGTTCATCGACGTGCCGCCCGACCTGGTGGACGTCAACGTGCACCCGCAGAAGGCCGAGGTGCGCTTCGCCGACGCGCGCGGGACGGCCGACGCCGTCTACCGCGTGCTGGCGCTCGACCTGGCCGCGGCCTTCGGTCTGCCGCCCGCCGACCGGCGCTGGGGTGGCGGCAAGCCGGCGCTCTTCGAGCAGCGCCCGACCGGCGCGCTCGGGTCGTGGGCCTGGAGCCAGGGCGGGTCGGGCGGCGAAGCGGGCGGTGCGGCGGAGCCGGCGTCGAACGGCGGCGCCAGCGAGGATCCGTGGGCGCTGGCCGGTGAGCGTGGCGAGGCGGAGGCCCTCGGCGACGGCCGCGCATCCGGCGCTGCCGCCGCGCTGGCCGGCATGCTCTCGTTCGCCGAGCCGCGTCCCGCCCCCGGGTCGGGCCCGGGTGTGCCGGCGAGCACCTGCGCGCAGGAGGGACGCAGCTCGTACGCGGCGCTGCGCTTCGTGGCCCAGGTGCGGCGCACGTTCCTGGTCTGCGAGGCAGACGACGCGCTCTACGTGCTCGATCAGCACGCCGCCGCCGAGCGCGTCACCTTCCACCGATTGCGGCGCTCGTTCGATGCGCGCCAGGTCGCGGTGCAGAACCTCCTCTTCCCCGCGGTGCTCCGCGTCAGCCCGGCCGAGGTGGCGCTGGTGGAGGAGGCGCAGGCCGAGGTGGCGCGCCTGGGACTCGACCTGCGCCCGGCAGGGAGCGACACCGTGGCGGTCCACGCCATCCCGACGCTGCTGGGGCGGGCCGCGCCGGAGCGGCTGGCCCGCGACCTGATCGACGAGCTGGCCCGCGCTGGCGGGCGCGCCTTCTCTGGCGCCATCGATCTCGCCCTGGCCACCATGGCCTGCCACGGCTCGATCCGCGCTGGCGACGCCGTCGCCCCGGCGGAAGCGACGGCGCTGCTGGCTTCGCTCGACGAGGTCGACTTCGCCGGCCACTGCCCGCACGGTCGGCCCATTGTCATGCGCATCGGCTGGAACGAGCTGGAGACGCGCGTAGGCCGGCGATGATCGCGCCGCCCGAGGGCGACGAGCTGCTGGTGGTCGTCGGCCCCACCGCCACCGGCAAGACGGAGCTGGCCATCTCCCTGTGCGAGGCGCTGGGCGGCGAGGTCATCGGCGCCGACAGCGTGCAGGTCTACCGCGGCTTCGATGTCGGCTCGGGCAAGCCGAGCGCGGGCGAGCTGGCACGCGCCCCGCACCACCTGCTGGACATCGTCGAGCCGCTCGACGCGATCGACGCCGCGCGCTGGGCGGAGCTGGCCGACGCGAGCATCGATGCGGTGCGTGCGCGCGGCCGCGTCCCCATCGTCTGTGGCGGCACGTTCCTGTGGATCAAGGCGCTGGTCTCCGGCCTGGCACCGATGCCCCTGCCGACGCCGACGTCCGCGCCCGCCACGCGGCCGTGGTCGAGAGCGGGGGCGCGCCGCCCTGCACGCGCGCCTGGTCGAGGTCGACGCGGCGGCGGCGGCGCGCGTGGCGCCCAACGACATGGTCGCGTCAGCCGCGCGCTGGAGGTCTTCGAGCTCACCGGTCGCACCCAGAGCGAGCTGTTCCGCGAGCACGGCTTCGGGGGCAGCCGCCACCGGCCGCGCTTCCTCGGTGTGCAGCGGACGCGCGAGGAGCTGGATGCGCGCATCGCCGCGCGCGCCACGGCATGGTTGGACGGCGGCTGGATCGACGAGGTGCGCGCGCTGTGCGCGCGGCTACGGCGAGGCGCGGGCCATGTCCTCGGTCGGCTACCGCCAGGTACGCGATCATCTGCGCGGCGAGCTGCCCGGCGACGAGCTGCTCGGCGCGGTCGTGCGCGCCACGCGCGTCTTCGCGCGCCGGCAGCGGACCTGGCTGCGTGATCTGCCCGTCGAGTGGCTGCCGCCGACCGGCTAGAGCACCGGTCCAGGTCCGGCGCACGCCGCGCGCTGCCGCCGCACCCGCCCATCCCAGGTCGACCCGACCTCCGGGTGATGGCGCTATCGCGGCGCCAGCGAGAGCGAGGCGTCGAGCAGGTCGCCGAACGTGGATGCATCCCGGCCGATCACCGCTCCCACGAACGACGCCGGCTCGCCGCTGATCGGGGGCCGGCGGATGACATCGCCCTGCACCTCCTGCGGCAGCGAGCGCAGCGGCGGCGCGCTCTCCGGCCGCCGCACCTCCGCGCTGCGCCCGGGGGGCGGCGTGGGAGCGCGGCTGACCTCGGCGAACGGTGGAGCCTCGTCGACGCTGGCCTCGCCCGCGCCGCCCGGCGCGCTGGCCTGCGCGCTCCACTCGCCGAGCGCGGCGACGAGCGTCGCCTCCTCGTGGATGGTGGGTTTGCGCTGGCTCTGCACCTCGCCCGACTCCGGCGGCGGCTCGTCGGCGTCGAGCATCTCGCCGAACCCGTCGTCGATGCCCCGGTAGTCGTCCTGCTTCGGCTGGCGCGAGGAGATGGGGGTGGCCTCGATGACGCCGCTCTGCTCCGGTTGGTTGCCGCTCTCCGCCGAGGCCTCGACCAGGCTCTGCGCCGAGGCGCGCTCGGCGGTCACCGCCAGCGACTGGGCCTCGAGCTCGGCGGCCAGGCGCTCCTCCTCGATGCGCTCGGCTTCGATGCGCTCGGCCTCGATGCGCTCGGCTTGGACGCGCTCGGCTTCGACGCGCTCGGCTTGGACGCGCTCGGCTTCGATGCGCTCCTCCTCAATGCGCTCGGCTTCGATGCGCTCGGCTTCGATGCGCTCGGCTTGGACGCGCTCGGCTTGGACGCGCTCGGCTTGGACGCGCTCGGCTTCGATGCGCTCGGCTTCGATGCGCTCGGCTTCGACGCGCTCGGCTTGGACGCGCTCGGCTTGGACGCGCTCGGCTTCGATGCGCTCG
>JBBJMR010000194.1:0-16917 GCA_037720395.1 Polyangiaceae bacterium | reverse complement strand
CACGCCATCGCTCGCGCTCGCGGCCACCGGCGCCCCGCTAGCTGCCTATCTGCCGGCGCGGTCGCCCTCGGATGCGCGCACGTCCGGGTCCGGGCCCGGCGCGTCGTCGCCCGCCGGCGGCGGCGGGGTGCCGGCGTGCGAGACCGGCGGTGGCGTGGCGGTCATCGGCAGGGGCGAGGCGTCCGCGCTCGGCGCGACGGTGTCGGTGACCACCGGCGGCGGAGTGGCCGTGGCGGCCTCGATCGCAGGCGCGCCGGTGTCCGGTGGGGTCGCCGCCCCGGCAGCGGCGGCCCCGCCTTCGGCTGCCACCGCGCGCTGCTCGGCGTCGCGCTGCCAGGGGTACTTGATGCGCCCGTGGTACATGTTCACCAGCGTCGCTGCCATGCGCGTGGTCATCACCCGCAGGTCCTCGACGGTGAGTCCGGACTCGTCGAGCTGCCCTGCGGAGAGCTTGGAGAAGACGACCTTCTGGACCATCTCCTCGAACTTCTTGTGCTCCGGCGGCCAGATGGTGCGCGAGGCGGCCTCGATGGAGTCGACGAGCATCAGGATGGCCGTCTCCTTGGTCTGCGGCTTCATCCCCGGATAGCGGAAGTACTCCTTGCTCAGCCCCTTGGGGTTCCCCTGCTCCTGGCACTTGTGCCAGAAGTACTCGACCACCAGCGTGCCGTGGTGCGTGTACGCGAACTCCACCACCGGCTCGGGGATGTTGGCGTCGCGGAGGATCTTCGTGCCCAGCACCACGTGGGCCATGATGGCGTCCGCGGAGACGTCGGGGTCGAGCTCCTCGTGCGGCGACGTCTCACCGTGGGCCAGGTTCTCGACGAAGTACTTGGGCTGAATGGTCTTGCCGAGGTCGTGGTAGTAGGCGCCGACGCGCGTCAGCAGCGCGTCCGCGCCGAGCGCCGACGCCGAGGCCTCGGCCAGGTTGGCCATGGCGCGCGCGTGCTCCCAGCTGCCCGGGGCCTCGCCGGCCATCTTCTTGAGGAGCGGCTGCTCGAGGTCGGTCAGGTCGAGCAGCTTGTCGCGCGAGATGTGGCCGAGCACGCGCTCCACCGGGTCATGGAGGATGCGGGCCAGCAGGCCGGCCAGCACACCTCCGCCCACGCAGGCCAGCAGGTTGGAGCCGAAGCCCCTGGCCAGGTCGGCGAGCACCGTCACCCTTCCCTCGAAGACGCTGGAGAGAGCGACGAAGGCCACCGCGCCCGCCACGCCCCCGATGACACCGGCCGCCGGCATCTGCTTGGTGTGCTTGCGGTTGAGGAAGAAGAGCGAGGCAGCCACGCCGCGCCCCAGGAAGACCGAGAAGAGGACGATGTCGAAGCGCAGGAGCGACGCGGCCAGGAAGGCAACGCCGACCTGGATCAGGAAAGCGGTGCGTCGATCGAAGGCCAGCGCCACCCAGAGCGGCACGGCCGCCGTCGGGATCCAGAACTCCGGCAGCCCGGTGAAGAGCAGCAGCGCCTTGGCGCCCACCAGCCACCCGGCAATGAGCGCGAAGAGCCCGACCTGGCTGCGCAGCAGGCGCACCCGGCTCTGCCCGAAACGGCGCATGTACGCGCAGAGCATCAGCGAGACCACCACGAAGATGGCGAAGTACCCGGCGACCCGCGCGCCGCGCGGCGGGCTGCGCGTCGCCTCGTAGGCCAGCGCGGCGCGGTGATCCTCGATGCGCTCGTCTAGGACGGTGCCGCGCGGCACCACCAGCCGCTCGTGCGTGACCACCGGGCGACCCCGCTCGTCGCGCACCAGGCGGGGCCCGTAGGGGATGCGCAGGGTGACCGGCGCCGCCTCGCCGTACGCCGGGCGCAGCGCGGGCACGTACAGCTCGAACACGCTGACGAACGTGAAGAACGCACCGAAGGCCAGGCTCAGCACCAGACCCGCTGCCGCCCCGGCTCGAACACGCGTGCGCAGCATGGATGGGTTCGTCGAGGAGCGCGCCCGGGGTACTACGCGAGGTCGAAGGACCCGCGCTCGACCACGGCACCGGGACGCGCGCGGACGGTAGCAGGCGCCGTGGCCCGCCGGAAGCCGGCTGGCCCCCTGGACACGGACGCGTCCAGGTGGCGCGCGAGAGCGGCGCATCGCGTTGCTAAGCTCTCGTGGGCGCTTGTGATTGCCGATCGGCGCAAGAGTTGCTAGGCCACTTCCATGAGCTTGCTCCGCTCCCGCTCGGACGAACGGCGTGGCGGAGCGCTGGTGATGGGGATCCTGAACCGGACCCCCGACTCGTTCTCCGACGGCGGCGCCTTCCTCGACGAGGCTGCAGGCCGCGCGCAGGCGCAACGCATGGTCGCCGAGGGCGCCGACGTCATCGACGTCGGCGCGGAGTCGACCCGACCGGGCGCGCCCGCCATCGATGCCGCCGAGCAGCTGGCGCGCCTCGGCGGTGTCGTGCGCGAGCTGGCGGCCAAGGGCGTGTTGGTGTCCATCGATACCACCTCGCCAGCGGTGGCCGAGCGCGCGCTGGCCGACGGCGCCCGCGTGGTGAACTCCGTCTCGCTGGAGCCGGCCGCGGAGCTGGCGCGCCTCTGCGCGCGGCACGACGCGGCGCTGGTGCTGATGCACAGCCGCGGCGCCATGTCGGCCATGGCCGGCTTCTCGGTGTACGCGGACGACGCCTACAGCGACGTGGTGGCCGACGTCTCGCGCGAGCTGCTCCTCGCCGCCGAGCGCGCCATGGCCGCCGGCCTGCCGCGCGCGGAGATCTGGCTCGATCCGGGCCTGGGCTTCGCCAAGAACGCAGCGCAGTCCATGCAGCTCTGTGCGCGCCTCGACGAGATCTGCGCCCTCGGGCACCCGGTGCTCGTCGGCCCCAGCCGCAAGTCGTTCCTGGTCGGGGGCGCGGGCAGCGCAGCGCCGCCGCCGTGCCGCCCATGCAGCGGCTCGGCGCGACCCTCGCCGCCACGCTGGCCTGCGTGGCGCGCGGCGCACGCGCGGTGCGCGTCCACGACGTGGCCGAGGCACGCCAGGCGCTCGGCTTTGCGCAGCGCCTTGGCCTGGTCGCGCAGGTCGCGCAGGTCGCGCAGCTCGCGCAGGCCGCAACCGGAGCATCGGTCGACGAAGCGCGCAGCACCGAGATTGCCAAGCGCCGCCAGCAGGGGGATGCGCGTGCCGGCACGGGAATGGGGGGCGGCCGTGGGTGAGGGGCTGTTCTACCTCTTCTCCGCCCGCCCCCTGACCCAGATCCTCCGCGATCTGCTCGACGTATTCATCGTCGCCTACATCCTCTACCGCGCGTTGCTGGTGGTGCGCGGCACGCGCGCCATCCAGATGGGCGCCGGCCTGGGCGTCGTCTTCCTGGTCTACCTCGCCGCCAAGTACGTCGGCCTGGTCACCCTGCTCAACATCCTGAACTGGCTGCTGAGCTCGATCATCCTCATCGTGGTGGTCGTCTTCCAGAACGACATACGCCGGGCGTTGACGCGCATGGGGGCGCGCGCCTGGCTCTCGGGCGGGCGCGAGCAGCAGTCGCGCGTCATCGACGAGGTGGTGGCGGCGGCCACCGAGCTGGCGCGCCACCGCATGGGCGCGATCATCGCCTTCGAGCAGGACGCCAACGTGCTGGAGTTCGCCAAGAGCGAGGGCATCCACCTCGACTCGGCGGTGACGCGTGAGCTGCTGGTGACGCTCTTCGTGCCCGAGCAGGAGAACAAGCTCCACGACGGCGCGGTGCTCATCCGCGACCTGAAGATCGCGCGCGCCGGCGTCTTCTTCCCCATGCCGGAGACCAAGATCCTCGACGCCGCGCTGGGCTCGCGCCACCGCGCCGCGCTGGGCATCACCGAGGAGACGGACGCGGTGGTGGTGGTGGTCAGCGAGGAGCGCGGCACCATCAGCTTCTGCTTCAGCGGCAACATCGTCTCCAACCTCGACGGCCAGTCGCTGCGCCACGCCCTGCTGGCGCTCTTCGGCCGCTCCACGCGCAAGAAGCGCTTCGCGCGCAAGGTGGCCAGCGCCGCGCCCGGCGGGCCTCGCCCCACCATCCCGGTGACCACGCCGCGGCCCTCCATGGCCATGCCTCCGCCCCCGGCCCCCCCCCCCGCCGTCGGCGCCGCCACCCACAGCGGGCGCGTGCTGACCGACGCGCCCGGCACCGCCACCGCCACCGCCACGCCCCTGCCCGGCACCAGGTCACCGCCCGCGCCCACCAAGCGGGCTCTGAGTGAGCCGATGCGGCCCAGCGGCGAGATGGCCAAGGTGACTTTGCCCAAGTCGGAGGCCAAGTCGGAGGCCAAGTCGGAGGCCAAGTCGGAGGCCAAGTCGGAGGCCAAGTTGGAGGCCAAGGCCGACAACGAGGCGGACGCGGACCCCGACACGCGACTCTCCACCGATCGGGGCCGGCATGCGGTGGAACCGCCGGAGCCGACGCCCACCGGCAGCGAGCGCACGCCGACGCCGCGCACCACCTTCGTGCCGACGCCGGGCTCGACGGCCGTCGAGGCCAAGGTCGCGGCTGGCGTCACGCCGGTGCCCGGAGACAAGACGTGAGCCAGAAGGGCGGCTGGCGCGACTGGGTCCGCGCCGCGTTCTTCGAGAATGCCGGCCTCAAGGTGGTCTCCTTGATGGTGGCGCTGGGGATCTACTCCTTCATCCACAGCGCCGAGAACTTCCAGCGCACGCTGGAGGTGAGCGTGGTCTCGATCATGCCGCCAGACGCCGCCAACCGGCAGCTCATCACCCAGCTGCCCACCGGTGTCTCGGTGACCTTGCGCGGCTCGCGCACCCAGCTCGACGACCTGCGCTCCGAGAACATGAGCAGCGTGCAGCTCGATCTGCGCAGCGGCCGAGAGACCAGCGTCGACCTCGAGGCCGGCATGTTCAACGTCCCCGCCGGCCTCAAGGTGGAGGCCATCAACCCGGCGCACATCGAGCTGCGCTGGGACGACGTGATCAACCGCCAGATCCCGGTCCAGATCGCGCGCACCGGCGAGCCCGCGCCGGGCTTCACCGTGCGCGGCACCACCGCCGCCGACCCGTCCCAGGTCAACGTCCGCGGTCCGCGCTCGGCCATCGACACCCTGCACGTCATCGCCGCCGCCCCGTTCGACATCACCGGCCTGTCCGAGGGCACCTTCCGCCGCCCGCTGGCCCTCGATCGGCCGCCGAAGTTCGTGACCTTCGACGTCGACGCGGTGACGGCCACGGTGGAGATCGCGCGCGCGCTGGTGACCAAGGAGTTCAGCGGGCTCAAGCTGCAGGTGGTCGGCGCCGCCGGGCACGTCACCGCCGAGCCGGCCAAGGTGACGGTGGTCATCACCGGCACCGCCGAGGACACCAACATGCTCGCCGAGTCGCTGATCCCCATCGTCGATCTGAAGACCGCCGAGGCCGACCTCTCCAAGCCGGGCAGCGTGCGGCTGCCGATCACCGTCGACGTCCCCCGCGCCAAGGTCGAGGTCAAGCCGCCGACGGCGGTGGTCAAATGGCCGTGACCCGCGGTCGGTGACGGCGACGCCGCCGGTGTTGCCGCGGCACCGCCGGCGCAGACCTCACTTCGCGGGCACCCGTATCTCCCCGCGCACCACGCGATCGCGTAGCTCGGACACGCGCGCCTTGACCGCGTCGGGCACGCCGGCAGCATGCGGCCCCTCGCTGACGTAGCCCACCCCGTCCTCGGCCAGGCCGAACGACGACAGCCCGGACCGGAAGCGCCCCTCGGCCACGGCCAGCACGGTGTCGAAGACCGCCACGTCACCGCGCTTGATCATGCTGGTTACCACCGTGCCCGGCATCTCGTCGTGCTGGTCGGCGTCGACGCCGATGGCCCTGGCGCCCATGTCCCGGGCCGCCTCGAAGACCCCGTGACCGGTGGTCCCGGACGCGTGGTAGATGATGTCCGCGCCGGCGGTGATCTGACTGACGGCCAGCGCCTTGCCCTTGACCGGATCGCGGAAGGCCTCGGGCGTGGCGCCGGCATAGGCGGCGTGCACCTCGCAGCGCTCGCACACCGCACGCACGCCGGCCTTGTAGCCAGCCTCGAACTTGCGAATCAGCGGCACGTCCATGCCGCCCACGAAGCCGAGGTGACCGGTCTTGCTCATCAGCGCCGCCGCGGCGCCGACCAGGAACGACCCCTCCTCCTCGCGGAAGGTGAGACCGGCGACGTTGGTCGGGATGTTGCCGTCCGCCGGCGGCGCGTAGTCGATGCAGGCGAAGCGCGTCGCCGGGAAGGCCCGCGCCACCACGTTGATGTCGGTGGAGAAGATGAAGCCCACCCCGATCACCAGGTCGAAGCCGCGCGACGCGAAGAGGCGCAGCGCCGCCTCGCGGTCCTCGGCGCCGATGGGCTCGAGCAGCTCCACCTCCACCCCCAGCTCGCGCGCCGCGCGCGAGACGCCCTCGTAGGCGGCGTCGTTGAAGCTCTTGTCGCCGCGACCGCCGACGTCGAAGACCAGGCCCACCTGCACGTCGACATGCGCGCCGCGCCGCTCCACCTCGGCGGCGCGCGCCGGCAGGAAGAGCGAGACGACCACCAGCAGCGCCAGCAGCACCGCGGCGGACAGCTGGGTGCGCGCGCTCACCGCTCGCTGGCCGCGGTCGGGCCCGCGCCGGCCACCTCGGCGGCTACCACCCCGCGCCGATCGCCGTCGGAGTCCGGCTCGACGAAGATCTTCTTCATCATCGGGATCTTGTCGCGTACGCGCCGCTCGATGTCGTCGGTCACCTTCTCCACCTGGTCCAGCGACGAGCCCGGCTCGAACGCCACCTTGAGGGCCAGCACCACGAAGTCCGGACCGAGGTGCAGGGTGAGCATCTGCGTCACCGCGCGCACGCCCTCGGTGGTCTCGGCCGTGGTCTGCGCCAACCGCTCCATCTCCGGGGTGGCGCGCTCGCCGAGGATCAGGCTGTGCGCGTCGATGGCGATGAGCACCGCCACGCACATGAGCAGGAGGCCGATGAGGATCGACCCGGCACCGTCCCAGATGCCGTTTCCGGTGAGGGCCGCCAGACCCACGGCGCCCATGGCCATCGTCAGCCCGGTCAGGGCGGCGATGTCCTCCATGAGCACCAGGGGAATGGTCGGGTCCTTGCCGTCGAACAGCGCCTTGCGCAGCGGCGTGTCGCCGGCAGAACGCCGGAACTCCTTCAGCGCCACCGAGCAGGAGTAGCTCTCGAAGAGCACCGACACGCCGAGCACCGCCAGGCTGACCAGCGGCCCCTTGCGCAAGCTCCAGAAGTCGGACATGTCCGGCGGCGTCGGGTGGAGCACCCTGTGGATGCCTTCGTAGAGGGCGAAGGCGCCGCCCACGGTGAAGAGCAGGAGGGCGACGATGAAGGGCCAGAAGTAGCGCTCGCCGGCGCGTCCGAAGGCGTAGCGATCGTCGCGCTTGGCGGCCAGGTGAAGGCCGACGAGGAGCAGCGCCTGATTGCCGGAGTCGGCCACCGAGTGCACGGCCTCGGCCAGGGTGGCGGTGCTGGAGGAGAGGTAGGCAGCGACGAACTTGATGACGGCGATGGCGAAGTTCGCGTAGAGCGCGGCCTTGATGACCTTGATCGGATCGCCACCGCCGTGCCCGCCCATGACCGCGCGGAGGCTAGAGGATCCGCCGCAGCGCATCCACCGCGGCGCGACGACGCTGTCGGACGAGCGGCGCCGTGCGCTACGCTCTGCCCGATGCGGCGCTCGGGACTGATCCTGCTGGCGGCGCTGGCCTTCGCGCCAGCCGTGGCCACCGCGCAGTCACCCGCGGCCGCTGCGGCGGTGGATCGCGTGGTGGTGCGCTGGTACGCGCCGGAGACCGGTGGCGCGGCGCGGCCGCGCTTCGTCTTCGCGCGCGAGCTGGCCTTCGAGGCGCGGCTGGAGGCGCTTGCCGACCCCGACGCCGATGGCGCCGTGCACCGGGAGCGGCACGTGCGCGCCGCCCTCGACCGCCACGTGGCCGAGTCGCTCCTGGCCAGCCTGCCCACCCTGCCGGCGCCGAAACCGGCAGTGGGGGCCGCGCGCGCCGAGCTGGCGCGCGGCCTCCTCGAGCAGCGCGGCGGGGGGCGGGGACGCCTCCTCGAGGCTGCCCGCGCGGAGGGCATCAGCTCCGACGAGCTCGACGCCCTGCTCCGCCGGCAGGCGCGCGCCAGCCTCTACCTCGACCGGATGATCGCGCCCATGCTCGAGCCGAGCGAGGTCGAGCTGCGCGAGGTCTTCGAGAGCGGCGGGACGCCGTTCTCCGGCGGCGCCTTCGACCGCGTCGCGCCGGCCCTGCGGCGCTGGTACGTGGCGCGCCGCCTGGAGCAGGCGACGCAGGCCCACTACCAGAACGCCCGCGGCCGCGTGACCATGGTCGTGGTCCGCGGCCGCTGACAAAATCGTTGCTTCGTGCGAAGGAGCTCCCCTCCGGCGGGGTTACAGGGGCGGCACGCCCCTGCACCTGTCGCGCGGCACGCCCCTGCGCCTGTGGACGCCTCAGCCCGTCTCGGAGCGCGCGGTGCTGCCGACGATCTCCTGGGAGGTCGGCGTGTCCTCGTCGCCGCTGAAGTCACCGGCGTGGGCGGCCAGGTTGACCGCGCTGGCACCGCCGAACGATCGCGCCGCCCGCCGCGCGTTGAGGAACTCGGCGAAGGCGGTGAGCGTGTCGAGGTCGCGCGGACCGAGGGCGTCCGCGATCTCGCGCAGGTTCTTGCGCAGCGACTCGGCGCTCTTGCCGCGGCGGATCTCGCGTGGCTCCTCGCGCGGCGGAGAGCCGGCGCCTACGACCTGGCCCGCGGCCTGGGCTCCCGGCCCTCCCGGCCCTCCCGGCCCTCCCGGCTCCGAGGGTTCGGCGCGCGGCGCCGCCTCGGCCACCCACAGCGGTCGGGCCACGGGGTTCAGCGCATGCGCCGAGAGCCAGGCCTCCATGAAGATGCGCAGGCGCTCGCTGCGGAACGTGAACCAGCGCTCACGCTCCGGCCCGTACGCCATGAGCACGTCCTTGAAGCGGCGGAACGCGCCCTTGCCATCGATGGCCTGGGTCAGCTTCCCGGCCAGCTCCTGGTCCTCGACCATGGGGATGTAGCGCTCCATCCAGCGGTACTGCTCTCGCGAGCTGACCGGATCGATGCGCAGGTAGTTCTGGTCGGCGGCGATGCGCGCGTGCATCTGCGGATCGGCGACGCCGTCCACGACGCGCAGCACGTCACCGGTGACCAGATGAAGGTAGGAGTGCACCTCTGGCGCGTTGTTCTCGAAGGCGTCCTCGAGCGCCTCCCAGTCGATCGGGATGTCCCGAACCACCGCGTTGGGTGCCGCGTTCTCGTTGGCCATGTCCTCCTCGTCCACGGGAAGGCCCGCACCGGGGGCTGGCCGGTCGGCCTTCCTCGACTGCCCCACCGGGTTCGCGCCGCTCGCCTCTCCGAGCGGAGAAGCGGGCTTGATGCGGCGGACACGCACCACGGGGGAAGATATCCACTCTGCGTCCGGCGAGTTCGAGGCGCTTGCGCGACCGAGCTCTTCCGGAACCACCTCGATCAGACGTGCACGGGCTGTGTGCGTCGACATGGACTCTACGCGGGTTCGGGCAGGACGACCATGTCCGCGACGGCGGAGATGGTCGTCCTTGGCGTGGGCGAACCGGTTTGCAGGATCGAATCCTGCTCCCGGGCCGTATGCCGACAACCCCTGGACGGTAGGGATGATTCCCGCCAACGCCAGGCCGGGCAGCGCGCGTTTGCTCGGCGATCCAGCGGTGATGCCAGGGCGCGTCAGGCCGGGCTGCTGCGCGCCCGGCCCACGGCGTCGGTCCAGCGGGCGCGGTGGCCGGCGCGTTCCTCTGCCGGCATGGAGACGGAGAACGTCCGTTCCGCACGCGACATCCGCGCGGACTCCTCCTTGGTGGCGAACAGCCCTACCCCCACGCCGGCGAGCATGGCCGCGCCGCGCGCCGTCGACTCCAGCTCCGCCGGCCGCTCGATGGTCACCTCCGCGACATCGGCCTGGTACTGCATGAGCAGATCGTTGGCCGCCGCGCCGCCGTCGACGCGCATGCGCGCCAGCGGCTGCCCGAGGTCCTCGGCCATGGCCCGGAGCAGGTCGTTGACCTCCAGGGCGATGCCCTCGAGCGTGGCCCGGGCCAGGTGCGCCGCCGTGCTGCCGCGGGTGATGCCGCTGATCAGGCCGCGCGCGTCGGGGTCCCAGTACGGCGCGCCCAGCCCGGAGAGCGCCGGCACGAAGGTCACGCCCTCGCTGGAGGGGACGCGGCGCGCCAGCTCCTCGATGTCGGCGGCGCTCTTGATGAGGCCCAGGCCGTCGCGGAGCCACTGCACGGCGGCCCCGGCGATGAAGGCGCTGCCCTCCAGCGCGTAGGCCACCTCCCCGCCGGCGCGCCAGGCGACGGTGGTCAGCAGGCCGAAGCGGCTGGCCAGAGGCTGCGGGCCGACGTTGGCGAGCACGAAGGCACCCGTGCCGTAGGTGCACTTGGCGTCGCCCACCGCGAAGCAGGCCTGCCCGAAGAGCGCCGCCTGCTGGTCGCCCGCGATCCCGGCGATGGGCACGCCGTCCGGCAGGTGCGGCACGTCGCGGGTCACCGCCACGCGCTCCGCCGAACCGACGATGCGCGGCAGCACCTGCCGCGGCACGCGCAGCATGGCCATCATGTCCGCGTCCCAGTCGAGGGTGCGCAGGTTCATCAGCAGGGTGCGCGACGCGTTGGTGACGTCGGTGACGTGCTCGCCGCCTGCGGTGCCGCCCGAGAGGCGCCAGATCAGGTAGCTGTCGATGGTGCCGAAGCTGAGCTCGCCGGCCTCGGCGCGGGCGCGGGCCCCCGGCACCTGATCCAGCATCCAGCGCAGCTTGGTGCCGCTGAAGTAGGGGTCGAGCACCAGCCCGGTGGTGGCCCGCACCGCATCCTGGTGCCCGGCGGCGCGCAGCTCGGCGCACAGCGGGGCGGTGCGGCGGTCCTGCCAGACGATGGCCCGGTGGACGGGCTCGCCCGTCCTGTTGTCCCAGAGGAGCGTGGTCTCGCGCTGATTGGTGATGCCGATGGCCGCGATCCGTCCGCGCTCGCCGTCCCCGATCCCCGCCGCCAGCAGCGCATCGCGCACCGCCAGGAGCACCGAATGCCAGATTTCCTCCGGATCGTGCTCGACCCAGCCCGGTTTCGGGAAGTGTTGCTCGAACTCGTACGTCTTCCTCCCGAGCGTCGCCCCGCGCGTGTTCATGACGAGCGCGGTGGTGCCCGTCGTGCCTTGGTCGATGGAGAGGAGGAGATCGGCGCCCATGTGGGTCGCTTACTTCGGTGGTTCTCGGGGGCCTAGTCGGGCGTGGGCCCGCTGGGTAAGCTGAGACTTCCGATGGCTAGGCTCATCCTGTCGACTGCCGAAGGGCAACAGGCCATCGAGCTGCGTCCGGTGAACTCACTCGGGCGCCACCCGAACAATTCCATCCAGCTCCTCGACAAGATCGTCTCCAAGGAGCACTGCATCATCGAGCTGCGCAGCGATCATTTCGTGCTGCGCGACCTGGGCAGTCTGAACGGTACGTTCATCAACAACGAGCGCGTGCGCGGCGAGGCGCCGCTCAAGCACGGCGACGAGATCGCCCTCGGCGCCACGCGCGGGCGCTTCGAGGACGGCGCCGCCCCCCTGTCCGCCGCGGCAGCCTCCGGTCAAGCGGCAGGCCAGGCCGGAGGCTGGGCGCCGCCGGTCGCATCGCAGCAGCCGGCCCAGCAAGGCCCTTCGCCGCTGGCGCAGTCCGCGCAGCTGCAGTCGCCCGGCTACCCGCACCCGCCCCATCCCAACGCGCCTGGCCAGGGCTATCCGCAGCCGCCACCCTACGGTCCGAACAGCCAGCAGCCCCCGGCGACGACGCCGCAGCACGGCGCGCAGCAACACCCGCCGTACGGCCAGCAGGGTGGCCCCCCCGCCGGCCAGCCCCAGGGCCCGCTGCGGCCGCCGCCGGTGCGCCCCATCACCGGCCCGCAGGGGCAGAGCTACCTGGCCCACGGGACACGCGTCGATCTCAACGATCAGGCTCGCCAGATCGGCACCCAGATCGCGGCCGTGGAGAAGGGCTTCCAGCCCTTCGAGCGCATCTCCAGCGACGCCGTGCAGCTGCGCGCCGACTACGAGCGCCTGCGCCTGTCCCACGAGCTCTCCCGCTCCATCGGCCTGGAGCGCGACACCACCAAGCTCCTGGAGAAGATCCTGGAGAGCGTCTTCAAGTTCATCCGCGCCGATCGAGGCGTCATCTTCCTGCGCGACGACACCACCGGCGAGCTGACCCCGCGCGCCAGCCGCCGCCGCGACGGCACCAACACGCCGATCACCGTGTCCACCACCATCCTCGACCACGTGGTCAAGGAGCGCGCCGCGGTGCTGACCCACGACGCGGCCATGGATTTCGCGGCCTCCAAGGGCAAGAGCATGATCCTGAACCGGATCAGCTCGGCCATCGTCGCCCCGCTGCTGCACAACAACGACGTGCTCGGCGTGCTGTGGCTCGACTCCGAGACGCTGGCGCAGTTCCAGCCCAAGGACCTGGAGCTGGTGTCGTCGGTCGCCAACCAGGCGGCGATGTTCATCGAGATCAACATCCTCGGCCAGAAGGTGGAGCTGGAGATCGTCGCCCGCGAGCGCTTCAGCCGCCTGCTCTCGCCGAACATCGCCGAGCGCGTGCTCAGCGGTCAGCTGGAGGTCAAGCAGGGCGGGCAGCGCGTCGAGTCGTGCACCGTCTTCAACAGCGACATCCGCGGCTTCACCTCGATGAGCGAGGGCACCAGCCCCGAAGAGCTGGTCGAGATGCTCAACCAGTACTTCGAGCTCATGGTCGACACCGTGTTCAAGTACGAGGGCACGCTCGACAAGTTCATGGGTGACGGCATCATGGCCCTCTGGGGCACGCCGGTGCTGCACCCGGACGACGCCGTGCGCAGCGTGCAGTGCGCGCTGGAGATGGGCGAGGTGCTCGGCAAGTACAACCGCCAGCGCCTGGAGCGCGAGCAGACGCCGCTGGCGGTGGGCATCGGCATCCACAGCGGCCCGCTGGTGGCCGGGTACATCGGCAGCTCCAAGGCGCTGTCGTACACGGTGGTCGGCGACGTGGCGAACACGTCGGCGCGCCTGTGCTCGGTGGCGCTGGCCGGGCAGATCCTGGTCAGCGAGAACAGCGCCGAGAAGCTGGGTGGCAAGTTCGAGGTCGAGGAGCTCCCGCCGGCCCGCGTGAAGGGCAAGGAGAAGCCGCTGCGCATCTTCAACGTCCTGCGCGCCAGGACGCAGGCCCAGGTGCCGGCGCAGATCTTCGGCAGCGACCACACCACCGCCGCCACCGGCGAGTGACAGGCGCGGGCCACGGCGTTAGAGGTCGGGCATGGACTCCGCACGCACCGCCGAGCGCCTCCACGCCCTGCTCGAGCTGACCAGCCCGCCGCTGGCGATGGCGTTCTCCGACGATCCGCCGGCCAACGTGCCGCGCATCGAGCGCGCCGAGGCTGCCGGCTGCGGGTACT
Source organism: Polyangiaceae bacterium (assembly GCA_037720395.1). Taxonomy (GTDB): domain Bacteria; phylum Myxococcota_A; class Polyangia; order Polyangiales; family Polyangiaceae; genus JBBJMR01. The sequence continues at coordinate 3,499 of JBBJMR010000194.1, read as the reverse complement.
GGCGGCTGGCCGGCGAGGGGCGCGTCTTCTACACGCTCGCCGAGGATCACCTCGGCTGCCCGGTCGGCGCGTACACGCACGGCGTGGCCATGACCGGCGCCGACGACAAGGCGCTGCACGACACCATCGGGGTCATGGTCGGCCTGGGCTACCTGGCGGAGAGCGAGGTGCCGACCATCCCGCGGCGCGTCCGACCGCTGCGGGTGGTGACCTACGCCCCGCTGGCCAAGGCGCCGGTCGATCCGGACGTGGTGCTGGTGCGCGGCGCGCCGCGGGCGGTGATGCTCCTCTCGGAGGCGGCGCAGGCCGCCGACGCGCGCGATCTCACCTTCGCCGGGCTGCGACCGGCCTGCGCAACCGTGCCCCAGGTGCTGGCCTCGGCCCAGGCCACGCAGAGCCTGGGCTGCATCGGCAGCCGCGTGTACACCGGCCTGCCCGACGGCGAGATGTGGTGGGCGGCCCCCGGTCCCAGCCTGGAGGAGATCCTCGATCGGCTGGAGCGCATCGTGCATGCCAACCAGGCACTCGAAGCCCATTACCGCGGGCGCGCCGCGTCCGCCCTGGCAGAGAGCGCGGGCGACCCACCCCCCGGCCGCGTGGCGCCCGCGTCCTGACCCGACGCAGCCACGGCGCGTGCCGCGCGGATGGCGCAACGCGGCGGACCGGAGCGGCCCTGGGGGTCCGATTGCGCGGCGGTCGGCGTGCTATACCGCCCGCCCCGTGGCCGCGTTCGTCCTGCCCTTCGAGAAGCCGGTGGCCGAGCTCGTCGAGCAGGTGCGCGAGCTCCGCGCCCGCGCCCGCGCCGACAACCGCTTCGAGCCGGAGCTGACCCGCCTCGAGGAGAAGGCGTCACGCCTGGCGCGCGAGCTGTTCGCCGAGCTGACACCGATGCAGAAGGTGCAGCTCTCGCGGCACGCCAGCCGGCCCTACACGCTGGACTACGTGAAGCGTCTGCTCACCGACTGGGTGGAGCTGCACGGCGACCGCCGCTTCGGCGACGACCCCTCCATCGTCGCCGGGCTCGGGCGCTACCGCGGGCGCAGCGTGGTCGTCGTCGGCCACCAGAAGGGCCGCGGCACCAAGGAGAACATGGTGCGCAACTTCGGGATGCCGCACCCCGAGGGGTACCGCAAGGCGGTGCGCATGTACGAGATGGCCGATCGCTTCCGGTTGCCCATCCTCACCTTCATCGACACGCCCGGTGCCTACCCCGGCATCGGCGCCGAGGAGCGGGGCCAGAGCGAGGCCATCGGCGCCTCCCTGGCGACCATGGCCCGCGTGGCGGTGCCCATCGTGGCCACGATCATCGGCGAGGGCGGCTCCGGCGGCGCGCTGGCGCTCGGTGTCGCCAACCGCGTGCTGGTGCTGGAGTTCGGCTGCTACTCGGTCATCTCGCCCGAGGGCTGCGCCGCCATCCTGTGGAAGGACGGAGCGCGCGCCGAGGAGGCCGCCACCCGCCTCAAGATCACCGCACCCGATATGCTCCAGCTCGGGGTGGTCGACGCCGTCGTCGACGAGCCTCCGGGCGGCGCGCACCAGGACCACGACGGCGCGGCGCGGCTGCTCGACGCCGCGCTGAGCAGCGCGCTCGCCGGGCTGGAGGCGATGAGCCCCCAGGCGCTCGTCGACGATCGCTACCACCGCTTCCGCAACCTCGGCTCGTTCGTTTCCTGAGGGCAGCGTGCACTGGGGCCGAACGATGCGGATGATGCTGGTGGCCACCACCGGTGCGGTGGCGGTGATCATCAGCCTCTACGTCCAGTCCAAGTTCGACGCCGCCGACCGCAAGGCGGCGCTGGCCGTGGCCCAGGACTACCGCCCCCGCGGTGGGCGCTCGCTGCCGGAGGAGCTCGGCGTCCGCCACCCCGGCAAGCCGCCGCTCTGGGCGGCGGTCACCGAGTCGTCGTGCTTCCAGCACGTGCGCGTACGCGCCAGCGTCAGCGACGACCCGGGCAAGGAGCCGCTGGACTACGACTTCGTGGTCGACATCAACGGGCCATCCATCCACCCCGGCAACTCCCTCGGCGAGGAGGCCCTGCGCGAGCTCAGCCTGCCTCTGCCGGCCGCGCCGGGTGCGATGTCTCCGGGGCCCGGCTCGAGCGCCGAGCCCGCAGGCGAAGCACGGTGATCTCCGGCGCTGCGCCGAGGCGCAGCGGTGGCCCGGTGGTCCCCAGGCCGGGGTTGATCCAGAGCGTGGAGTCGCCAAGGCGGTGCCGGCCGGAGTGCAGCGGGGTGGTCAGGCGCGACAGGTTGAGGTGACGCGCCAGGAAGGGCACCGCCACCTGACCCCAGTGGGTATGGCCGCTCAGGGTGAGCGCCGCGCCACGCCTGGCGATGTCCGGGAAGAGCGCCGGATCGTGGGCCAGCATGACCAGCGGCTCGGAGCGGTCCCAGCCGGCCATGGTGCGGGCCACGTCCGCGCGTCGGGTCCACAGGTCGTCGACGCCGGCGATGACCAGCCCCGCCTCCCCGCGGGCCACCCGGATGCGCTCGTTGCGCAGCACGGTGACCCCGCCCGCCCGCAGCAGGCCGATGAGCGGATCGCCCTCGCCGAAGTAGTCGTGGTTGCCGAGCACCGCCACCACGCCCTCGCGCGCACGCAGCCGCGACAGGACGTCGGCGATGTCGCCGTGGAAGCGGACGCCGCTGGTCACGTAGTCGCCGGTCAGCGCCACCAGGTCGACCTCCAGCGCGTTCACGCGGTCCACCCAGCGGTGGGCGCGCTCCGCCGGGCACATCGAGCCGATGTGCAGGTCGGACATCTGCGCGATGCGAAAGCCGTCGAGCGCCGGGGACAGGCCGGCGATGTCGACCTCGATCTCTCGCACCCGGATCCAGCGCCGGCGCACGATCACCGCCCAGCCCGCCACGCACAGGCCGGTGAGGTAGGCGCCGAGCGCCACCAGGCCGACGTGCGCCGACCCGCCCGCCAGCGAGGCGCGCAGCAGCTCCAGCGGCGCGCCGAGCACGAAGAGCGGCAGGCAGGCCACCGACGCCGCCCAGTGGGTGAAGTACGGCTCCTCGACGAGGAGCCGGCGCCAGCGCGGGATGGGCTGGTCCCAGCGCAGCAGGCGGATGCGCCCGCGCAGCGCGACCACCAGCGCCGCGGCCGCCAGGGTGCCGACCAGCCACGGCAGCCAGAGCCGCACCGCGCTGCCCACCGCCACCCCGACCGCCGAGAGCAGCAGGTCGAGCGCGGTGGCGAAGGCCAAGGCCACCGGCAGGTGCCCCACCGCGGTCAACGCATGAACGACGAGGAAGAAGCGGCGCAACGCGCTCCTTCCTTAGCAAGCCGACGCGGCCGCGGCACGCCTCAGCAGGCGCCGCAGAGGGCGCAGGCGTCGGGGCAGCAGTCGCCGAAGCCGACGCAGCCGGCGTCGCAGTAGCAACCGGTGGCCGCCTGGCCGCCGCAGACGCCGGAGCAGGTGTTGCACACGGCGAAGTCGGCGCAGCAGTCGCCCGCGCCCGTGCACAGGTCGTCGCAGTAGCAGCCGGCGGG
>JBBJMR010000193.1:0-16921 GCA_037720395.1 Polyangiaceae bacterium | reverse complement strand
CTACGCTTCAGTAATCTCGACGACGCGGTGTCTCAAACACGTTGACAACTTCCGCTGCGCTCGACCACGAACGGAGCGCCTGCCTCGTCCAGGCACAGCGCGTCCATGTACGAAGCGAAGAGCGCCGCGCGCGTCTTCGGCCCTGCGATGCCGTCGGCGGCCAGGCCCTTCTCCGACTGGAAGTCGGTCACCGCGCTCGGCCCGGCGTGTCCGAGGACGGCGAGCATCTCGCGCAGGGACGCCTGGCCCCAATCGTCGGCGCCGAACGGGTTGGAGAAGAGCTGCTCCCATCGAGCGACATCGCGCGTGAGCAGCGCGTGAACGGCCGCCGCGCGGCGTCCCGAGAGCTGCTTGTTGTACTCGTCCTGGCCCACCGGGTCCGCGTGCCCGAAGATGCTCAGCGTCGGCGGATCGGCGCCGCGCGCGTGCCGGGCGATCAGCCGCGCCAGCAGGGGCGTCTCCTCGGCGACCTCGGGCTTCACCCGCGAGGAGTCGAACTCGAACCGCACATCCCCGATCGACCAGCACGCGATGGGATCGAGGCCTTCGCGAACCGCGTTGTGCTCGGCGCCAAACGTCGGCGCGACCAGGAGCGGCAACGTCCGGCGCGTCGGATGGTCGAAGGCGAATCCGCCCTCGGTCTCGGCCTCATGGTCCTCGCCAGCCATGTGCGCCGACGAGCCTACTCGGTCGCGCCGCGGGCGCCAGGCATGAGGCGTCGACCGGCTCGTGGGGCGGGCATGTTCGATCCCTGCGCGGAGTGGATGCCCATCCTCTGGCAGGCCGTGAGCGCGATCTCCGCGGCGGCCCGGGTACCGAGCCGCGCCGCGACGTCGGTCCGCCGGTGACCGCGAGCTACTCGGAGGCGATGCGCAGACGCAGCGTGAAGTGCTCGCCGTCGGGGGCCTCGGGCGCGCCGAGGTGCAGCACGGTGCCCGGCTCGAACACCTGCTCGGAGCGAATCAGCTTTCCCAGACCGGTCTCGAGCGTCAGCACTTCGCAGCTGCTCGCGTCCTGCGGACACGGCTCCGAGCAGACGTACAGCTCGAGCGGCGAGAAGGCGGCGTCGGTGTTGCCGATGACCACCGCCTGGGCCTCGAGCACTCCGCCCGTGGGGCCGGTGGAGATGTCCCAGCTCTGGCCCGGGCACCAGGGGCCCTCGCAGGAGCGGTCGACCCAGCGACTTGCCAGCGTCGTCACCAGGTCCTGACCCAGCTCCAGGGGCGCCTCCGCCGGGTTGCAGTCGGCCGCGCGCATGGGGCTGGCCTGGTCCTCGAGCTCCACGGACACCGTGGCATCACCGAGGGAGCTGAACCACGCGAGGTAGTCGCCCGGAGGCACGTCGAGGGCGAAGGCGGCCGACGAGACCTCGGCGTGGATGCCGAAATTCCCGTCGTCCTCGATTGTGTAACGCGCGGTCTCTTCGGCGTTACCGAGGACGTAGCCGCCCGCGCAGCGCTGGAAGTTCACCACCGAGAGGAGCTGTGACTCCGAGTGCGCGGGCCGGGTTCGGATGTTTACCATCCGGCCCTCCGGGATATCGAACCGCCGCAGTGCCTCGTGGTTCAGCGCCGAACTGCCCGTCGTGCCACAGCCCATCGTCACGTCACCGTCGACCAGCGGAGGAATGCTCGACGAGCACTCTGCGACGCGGAGACAGGAGTCGTCGGAGTAGCCTGGCGGCTGCGTGCGCCATTCGGCAAAGGCCTCGTCGATGCTCTCGCCGAACTCTTCCCGGAAGACCTGGTCGATCGTGATGCGGAGTCCCAGGCGCGGCGCTCGTGCGTAGAACGAGAGAAAGGCATCCGCGCCGAACCGGTCGATCAGGCGCTTGACGAAGGCTTTGCTTGCGGCATACGCGCCGGATATGTCGGCCTCGCGGTACCCGTCGAACGCCGCCGTCTCCACCAGCGATTCGATCGGCGCCGAGGTGCCGGGGAGCCCGATCGAATCCTCGACCGGACGGCAGCCGAGCACCTCGGCCAGCCCTTCCTCGAACAGGAGAGGTGGCTCGCCGAGGAGCGCAGCCGCAATGTGTACCATCTCGTGCGGGTGCACAGCAGACGTGGAGTAGATCGCTGGAAAGCGTGCGCACGCCCCAGCAACGGCACCGCAGTCGAACGCCGCCACCGACTCGAGCGAACCGAGCCGGTAGTAGAGGATCTTGAGGGGGGGCGGCAGGTCGACGCCCAGGAACTGCGAGTAGGCAGTGAAATACGTCTCGAGCCAGTCGCCGGTGCCAGCGCAAGGCTCGGGCGCCCCGTCCTCCACGAAGTAGACGAAGTGCTCCGTCTCGAAGCGCTTCGTGAACTCGGGGAGCGTGTCGCTGCATCCCGTCAACGGCAGCAGCGTGGCGCAAGCGGCGAGCGCGCGGCCACCCACGCCCATCGCTTCGCGACAGCGGAGGCGGGATCGGGGGCTGGTGGCCGCGGGCGATTCTTGCACTGTGGGGATTCCTATCCCGGAGCGTCGTTCTGTTGCAAGGCGGCGGCGCGCGGCCGACTGCTCACCGCGGTAGCACGCTCACGGTCGTCCGAGCATCGCTCCAACGCGTCGTCGCGTCGACGGCGCGCGCCGTCACCGTGTGCGTGCCCGTGGCGAAGGCCTTTTGAAGGGTCGAGCCGCTTCCGAGGTACGTGTTGCCCTCGTACCAGTGGACCTGGGCCAGATCGTCGTCGAGGTCATGGCTGCCTCGCCCATCGAGCGTGACGGTGGCCACCCCGCTGGAGCCCGCCACCGCAGTGCGGGCGGGCCCCGCGTTCGCAACGGGCGGCCGGGTGGTGGCGAAACCCGAGAGGTCGAGGAAGACGCCTTCGTCGGGCGCCGCCTGGAGCTCGCCGAAGAGATCGAAGGTGCCGGTGCTCGGCTGGTAGTAGCCGAACAGTTCCTGCCCCGGCGGCAGCGAAAGGAGGGTCGCCTTGCGCGTACCCGCAAGGCGGCCGTCGACCAGGAGCTCGACCTGCTCCGCAGGGATGACGAAGTGGCCATCGCGCTGCTCCACCGTCAGCCGCGCCAGGCTGAGGAGCTTCACGTCGCTGACCTGGATCGGGCTCCCTCCGTCCGCGATCGAGAACGCGCTCACGGCGATGGCCGCGTACGAGATCTCCAGCTCACAAGACCCGGCTTCGCATCCTCCGACGAACTCCAGGATGCCGGAGGCGGACGCGACAGCCTGAGCTCCAGCGTGGGAGATGGCCACGTAGCTGGTGTCCGCCTCGAATTCTGCCTCGCTGGTGCCGCCCGGCCGCGGAGGGTCGCCTGCGCCTCCGCCACCGCCCGCACCGCCCGCGCCGCCCTGACCGTCGGCTCCGGTTCCGCCTGCGCCGGGGTCGGTGTTCCACGCATCGACCATGTCGTCCGTGCAGACGATCTTCTCCGACTTCCAGATCATGGAAGCCGCGTCATTCTCATCGCATTTCTTGGCGCATTGAGCGCCGGCGGTGAATTCATATGCACACACGTAGTCGTGAAAGTTGGTTACTACATCGCCGACTTCGGCCTTGCATTCGCATCTGTAGATCTCCGGCGCCTTCACGGCCGTGAATTCCTCACCGCCGCAGGCAGCACCAAGGGCAACAGTCGTCGCGAGAAGCAGGGTCGAAGCGGCGGCTCTCCCTGAGCTGATCTTTGCGTTCACTGCTGATCTCCTCGATCTCGAAGTGTCGTGACGCGGCTGCGGGGCAGGGCCCCGCAGCCAGGGTCTCGAGATACGCACGGCGCGCTCGTGCTGCTAGGTCCGGCGGCGGTCTAGGACGAAGGGTTTAGGGAAATCCGCCGGTCGCCCTCGGGCCCCGGAGGGCTCTCGTTGCTGCGGGGCGGGGTGAGGCTCGGGGTCATCGGGCTCCTCGCTCGGTGATTGCCTCGCCATCCTGGCGCCGAGGAACCATGCCGCCAGAGCGGTGCGCGTAGGAACGCCGCACTTCAAGAAGCAAACCGTCACGTGCGCCTTGACCGTCGCCGGGCTGATGCCGAGCCGCGCGGCGACCTCCTTGTTCTGCAGGCCGCTGGCCACGAGGGCGACGATCTCGGTCTCGCGGGGGGTGAGCACCACTCGTGCCTGTCCTTCCTGTTCGATCTTCGCGCGCGCGCCTCGGGGACGGGACGAACGCATGGGGAGATGCAGCTCCATGACGGTGCAGGTGGGGCCACCGCCGCCAGCGCTCGGTAACCTCGGAGCCGGCCGCCTCGAGCGCTCACCTTTTGCCTACAGCCGCGGAGCCCGATCCACGGACGGTTGGTTCGATTTTCGTGAGCGCTCCTCCGCAGCCGTTCCGATGAACCCCTACCGGACGGGTTCGGCAGGAGGAAGAAGACGATGCGAACGAGCTTGGTGTGCATGGGTGGTGTGGTCCTGTCTCTGATCGGTCTCGGCTGCGGAGGGGACCAGTTCGAGACGACACCGGACGACAGCCAGGAGACCGGCGGCCGCGGTGGGGACGGGGCAGTGGAGGAAGCGATGCCGGCGAGGGTGGCCAGCACAGCGCTGGCGGCCAGGGTGGCGAGGGCGGCTCCGGTGAGCCGCCGTGCGACCCCGCGAGCGACCCGTCGGAGGCGGCGTGCGTGATCACGGAGGCGTTCGGGGTCTTCGTGGCCAACGACGGTGACGACGAGGCAGCCGGCACGCGCGAGGCGCCGGTGAAATCGCTGCAGAAGGCGGTCGACCTGGCCGACGCGCAGCACAAGCGCGTCTACGCGTGCAGCCAGACGTTCGTGGGCGCCATCGAGGTCCCCTCCGGCATCGCCCTGCACGGTGGCTTCGACTGCACCGGCGACTGGTCGTGGCAGGCCGCCAAGCCGACCGTGATCGCCGGTGCCGCAGGCAACGTGCCGGTGCGCCTGCTCGGGGGGGCCGGCAAGACCCGGCTCGTCGATCTGCGCGTCGAGGCGGCCGATGCCGTCGAGCCGGGCGGCTCGTCGATCGCCGTCATCGCCGAATCGGGCGAGGTCGAGATCCAGCGCAGCCGGCTGGAGGCAGGTGCAGGCATGGCGGGGTCGGACGGCGAGCCCCATGCCGGCGCTGCCGCGACCGGGCCCGACGGCAACCCGGGCCAGGACGACGCATGCAGCGGCGGGTTGCCCGGGCCGGTCGCCGGCGCCGCGAGCGTTTCGAATCCGATGTGCCCGATGTCGGCTGGCGGCAAGGGCGGCACCAGCGCGTCGAGCATCGTGGTGCTCGGCGGCGACTTCGCCGCGGGACTGCCCGGTGGGGCCGGCCAACCGATGGGCGGCGCGGGCGGCGTGGGTGCCACGGGAACCTATCTGTCCCTCCTCGGTGGAGCCGACGAGGGCTGCACCTCCGGCAGCCCGGGCGCCAGCGGCGACGAGGGCAGCGACTACCAGGGCGCCACCGGCCGCGGTCTCCTCACCAAGGACGGGTGGCTGGGCGTGAACGGTGGCAATGGCGGCAGCGGCACCTTCGGCCTCGGCGGCGGCGGCGGTGGTGGGGGCTACGGGTGCGGCTCCAATGGCAACAACAGCGGCGGCAGCGGCGCCGCCGGTGGTTGCGGTGGCCTGGGCGCCAACGGCGGCCTTGCCGGCGGCGCGAGCATCGCGCTGGTGACCCTCGACGCCAAGGTGACCCTCGACGCTTCGACGCTGGTCGCCGACGCCGCGGGACAGGGCGGCGCCGGCGGCGAGGCGCAGGAAGGCGGGCTCGGCGGCAAGGGCGGCAAGGGCGTCGGCTCCGAGTCGACGCAGCTCAACGTGTCGTGGGCATCGTGCTCCGGTGGCAAGGGCGGCGCCGGCGGCAAGGGCGGCGGTGCCGGTGGCGGCGCCGGCGGCCATTCGCTGGCGGTGGCGTATCTCGGTGCGCCCCCGACCCAGCTCGACATGGTGACGTTCGCCATCGGCACCGCGGGCGCAGGCGGGCCGGGCAGCGCCGGGACGACGGCTGCCGCCGGCGGGGCGGGCATGGCCGCCGAGACGCTGGAGTTCTTCCTGCCGGAGTGAGGCTGCCTATCGATGCCCTCGGCGGTGCGGGCGCCCCGAGGGCTTCGTCAGGCGCCGTGCTAATCTGCCGCGAACCGATGCTCGCCCTCCGCAAGCTCGAACATCGGCAGGACACGCCGGCGGACGAGGATGACGTCGTGTACCTGTCCGAGGCCACCTGGGCGGACTACCAGCGCCTGGTCGCGATCCGCGGCGACCGTTCCGCGCCCCGCATCACCTACCTGCAAGGCCTCCTCGAGCTCATGAGCCCGTCGCGCTCCCACGACGTCATCAAGTCGCGGATCGGTCGCCTGGTCGAGGTCTACTGCTTGGAGCGCGGCATCGAGTTCGACGCCTGCGGGTCGTGGACCATCGGCGACCGACGCGCGAAGCGCGGCGCCGAGCCCGACGAGTGCTACGTCTTCCACGGCATCGAGAACCCCAAGCGCCCCGACCTCGCCATCGAGGTCGTCTGGAGCAGCGGGCGCATCGACAAGCTCGACGTCTACCGCAAGCTGGGCGTGCGCGAGGTCTGGTACTGGCGTCGCGGAGAGCCACGGCGGATCCAGCCCTACGTCCTGCAGGCGGAGCGCTACCGCGCGTCGAAGCGCAGCAAGGTGCTGCCCGGGATCGATCTCGCGCAGCTGGTGGGCTTCGTCGACCTGCCTACGGCCAGCCAGGCCATCCGCGCCTACCGTGCGGAGCTCGTTCGCGGGCAACGTCTGCCCTGACCTCCTGCGCCGCGCCGGCGGACTCCCCCGCTGCTTCCGTTTTCTGCTGCCTGAGCCCGAGCGGCTCAGCGGACGAACCGATGGCCCCTACTCCGATCCCTGACCAGTCCGAGCCTCGCTCGTGGGCACGAGTCGTCTGGGTGCGGCTCCCGCGCGGCGAATGTGGCGTTCCGACGCACCGCCCCCGGCTATGCTCGGCGCCTTTCCTGCGCAACTCGAGGAGGGGAGCACATGACGACACTGCACAGGGCGCTGGTCCACACGTTCATCGGCGCCATCGCGCTGACCGGATGCGGCGACGAGTTCGAGGCGGACGGCGCGCCTTCATCGACGACGGGCCTTCCGGGCAGCGGGGGCAGCGCCGGCAGCAGCGGCGACGGCGGCTCGGGCGCTTCCTCGAGCGCTGGCGCCGGTGGAGCGGGCGCCACCTGTGGAGACGGGGTGAAGGACGCGGATGAGAGCTGCGACGGCAGTGACCTCGGAGATGCCACCTGCACCTCTGCCGGCGCGTTCATCGGTGGAGCGCTGTCGTGCGAACCCGACTGTTCCCTGAACGCCAGCGCCTGCGAAGGGCCGCCGCCGGCTCCTGCGCTGCGCCTGCCGATGAACAACGACTACGTGGGCTCGGTCCATGTACCTGGCAGCCTCCGCCCGGTCTTCAGCTGGACCGAAGTCACCGTGGCGGAACCAGGTGCCACCGTCGACTACGAGCTCACCATCGCCAACGACCCGACGCTGACCGACGTGCTGGCGACCGAAACCCTATCTACCACCAGCTATCAGCCGAGCGCCGATCTGCCGGCGTCAATGGTCGTCCCTGTCGGCGCCCGCTACTTCTGGTCCGTGCGCGCGTGCGTGGGGGCTATTTGTTCCGAGCCCTCCACCATCTGGTCGGTTCGCGTCGGTCGGCAACGCCAGGACGTCAACGGTGACGGCCACGCCGACATGCTCGTCGGCTACTACTCGTCTGCCGACAGCAGCTCGACGCGCCTCTACTTCGGCTCGAGCAGCGGGTTCAGCAACCAGGTCAAGCTCATCGGCGAGTACACCGCGGCGTTCGTCGGCGACGTGAACGGCGACGGTTTCGGGGACGTGGTGACCTCCAGAGGGAGCGATGACGCATCGGTCTATCTCGGAGGGCCAGGCGGCAACTTCGGCGGCTCGCCGGCGGTCGCGCTGGATGCGACGGGCAGCGGGGGCGTGAACGCGATCGCTGGCGCCGGCGACACCAACGGCGACTTCTTCGACGACGTCGTCCTCGGAGGCCCCTACGCCGACGGTGCCGGGTTCCAGGCTGGCCTTGTGAACGTGTACCTCGGCAACGCCCTGGGGCTGGATCCAGCGCCGGCCGCTTCGATCGACGGCCTGTCTGGTGATGCGCTCGGCTACTCCGTCGCGGGCGGCGACATCGACGGCGATGGTTTCAGCGACGTTCTGGCCGGGGCGCCCTACGATCCGGACGCGCCCGGCGCCGGCGCCGGCAAGGTCGAAATCCTGCGCGGCGGACCCGTGCTCTCCGCCAGCTTCGACGAGACGCTGGTTGGCGAGGCCGATGCCGACTACTTCGGGCGCGGTGTTTCGAACGGTGGCGACCTCGACGGCGATGGTCGCTCCGAGCTGGTGGTGTTTGCACGAGCACCCGGTTACGCGGGTCGCGTGTACGTCTACCAGGGCGGCGCTCCGCTCGGCTCGCCGCTGGTCTTCGACGGCGCTGCAAGCGGCGACGAGCTCGGCGCGGCAATCGCAAGCGGCGGCGATTTCCAAGGAGACGGCTTCGACGACCTGTATGTGGGCGCGCCGTACTACGGCGCCAACGACGGAGCGGTCTACGTGCTGACCGGGGGCGCAACGTTCTCGGCGCTCACGCTTGCCTTCCTGGGTCCCGGAGGAAGCGGGTCGTTCGCGGGCAAGGGTCTGAGCTTCACGGGCGACGTGAACGGCGACGCGCTCGACGACGTCATCGGCAGCCAACCCGGCTACAAGTCTGGCAGCGTGGCCGTGGGCCAAGTGTTCGTGGCCTTCGGCAGCGCCCTGGAATTCGACGCCAACGACGAGGAGGTCGGCAACTCCGTCGTCAGCCTCACCGGCGACGTCGACTGATCTTTCCTGAGCGCTGCGCCGAGGCGCCCTCGATTGTCCTGGGTCGAACGGAATCGACGGAGAGGACAGGGCACGATGCGCGCGAGCATGATCTTGTTGGGTAGCGTGGTGTTTTCCCTCGGCTTCGGCTGCGGGAGCGAGCCGTTCACGGAGAAGACCGGGACCGGGGGCGGGGGCGGGGGCGGCGAAGCGTCGACCGGCGGCAGTGGGTCCGGCGAGGGTGGAGACGGCGGCGCGGGCGGGCTCGATTCGGGGGCGGGCGGCGCCAGCGGGCAAGGCGGCGCCGGAGAGGGGGCCTGCGACCTCGACCAGGCGCCCTCGGAGTCGGCCTGCGTGGTCACCGAGGCGCTCGGCGTGTTCGTCGCCGCGGACGGTGACGACAGCGCGGCCGGCACACGCGCGGCACCCGTGAAGACGATGCAGAGGGCGGTCCAGCTCGCCGACGAGCAGAGCAAGCGCGTCTACGCTTGCACCCAGACATTCACCGGTGCCGTCGAGGTGCCTTCGGGCGTGGAGATCTACGGCGGCCTGGACTGCAAGACGGACTGGTTCTGGCAGAAGGCGAAGCCGACGAGCATCGTCGCGTCGTCCGGGGTCATCCCGGTGCGCTTGCTGAGTGGGCCCAAGAAGACGCGGCTCGTCGACCTGCGCATCGAGGCCGCCGACGCGGTCGAACCGGGCGGATCATCCATCGCCGTGATCGCCGAGCAGGGCGAGGCGGAGATCGAGCGTTCCACGGTGCAGGCGGGCAAGGCGATGAACGGCAACGCCGGCGCCGACTGGGCCATGCCCGCCGCAAGCGGTCCGAATGGCCTGGCCGGAACGGACGACAGTTGCAGTTTCGGCGCCGCGGGTCCGATTGCCGGCGGGGCCAGCGTCGCGAACGCGACGTGCCCCATGTCCATCGGGGGCAAGGGCGGCGACAGTGCGAACGAGGCGTATGTGGCCGGCGGGCAGTTCATTCCACAGAGCGACAATGGCCGCCCGGGTCTGAGCGGCAGCCCCGGGGGAGGCCTGGGCGGGAAGGGCGCCAACGCCAGCGGCGGCTGCAGCGCTGGCGCCCAGGGAGCAGACGGCTTGGCTGGCAGCGACTTCGCCGTGTCGACGAGCGCGGGGTGGCTGGTGAGCGATGGCTGGGTCGGTGAGGCCGGCGGTGAGGGTGCATCGGGCACGTTCGGCCGCGGCGGTGGGGGTGGTGGCGGAGGGCTCGGCTGTACCGTCTCCGGCGAGGTGCACGGCAACAACAGCGGCGGCAGCGGCGGAGCCGGCGGTTGCGGCGGTGTCGGCGCGAAGGGCGGCAGGCCGGGCGGGTCGAGCATCGCGCTCGTCTCCCTCGGAGCGACGCTGACGGTCACCGACTCGGTGTTCGCTGCGGCCAGCGCGGGCAACGGAGGGGCCGGGGGTGCGCCGCAAGCGGGCGGTTTCGGCGGCTCCGGCGGCGTCGGCAAGTCCGACGGCAAGTACGGCCTCAATCCGTCGTGCTACGGCGGCCAGGGCGGAAACGGGGGCGCGGGCGGGGGCGCGGGCGGGGGCGCAGGCGGCCACTCGCTCGCGGTCGCGTACTTCGGCGACGCCCCGAACGAGGCCGGCACCACGCAGCTCGTCGGCGGCGCGGCTGGCTCGGGCGGCTCGGGCAGTCCTGGAACGGCAGCAACCGCCGGCAGCGCAGGAGTCACCGCGGCGACGCTCGCGTTCGCGGCCCCGCTGTGACCTCGTCGTCCGCCGCGTCCAGGCGCGCGTGGACGACCCAGCTCGACTCCCACTCCGTTCCTCGAACCCGCGCGCGGCGGCCCTCGCGCGCGGGTCGCTGGCGTCAACCGATCCAATTCCCTACTCCGCCGCCTGACTCGCGAGCTTCCGAGGCCCATCGCCCACCGCAGCCACAGCGCAGCGCGCAAGATGGGGGCGCTTCTTTCTCGAGCTTCTCCGCGAAACCGCAGCGATAGACTGGCAGCCCGCGCCAAGGACCTTCAGGTGAGCTCCCCCGACCCCCGAAACTCCGCTCCGCCCATGTCCTCGGGCGGAGTCATGGGGACCACCGAACCCGTCGCCCCGGAGGTCGACCCGCTCCGGGGCACGCGCTACCGGAGCAAGGGCATCCTCGGCCGCGGCGCCATGGGCGAGGTGCACCTCGCCGAGCACACCTCCCTCGGCAAGATGGTGGTCGCCAAGCTGCTGCACCGCGAGCTGTCCGGTCGCCCCGACCTCGCCGACCGGATGCGCATCGAGGCCCAGTCGCTGGCGCGCCTGTCGCACCCCAGCCTGGTGCAGGTCCTCGACTACGGCGAGACACCCGAGGGGCGGCCGTACCTCATCATGGAGCGTCTCATCGGGCGCTCGCTGCGGCAGGAGTTCCAGCAGCGCGGCGCCATGCCCTTCCCCGAGGCGGTGGAGATCACCATCCAGATGCTGGCCGGCCTGGGCGCCGCACACGACGTCGGCCTGGTGCACCGCGACGTGAAGCTCGACAACATCTTCATCTGCCCGCAGGTGCGGGGCGCGCCGGTGGTCAAGGTCATCGACTTCGGCATCGCCAAGGTGCTCTCCACCGCCAAGCCGGGCGAGGCGCCGGCACCCCTCGCCTTCCCCACCGAGGACGGCATGACCGTCGGCACGCCGCGCTTCCTGTCGCCCGAGCAGGCGCGCGGCAAGCCGGTCGACGCGCGCGCCGACATCTACGGCGCCGGCGTCGTCCTCTACACGCTGGTCGCCGGGCGCGGTCCCTTCGATCACGCCCAGGGCCTGGTCGAGCTCATCCGCGCGCAGGCCCTCGAGCCGCCGACGGCGCCCTCGCGCTACGCGCCGCACGGGCTGCCCGCCGCGCTGGACATGGTGATCCTCAAGGCCCTCGAGAAGGATCCGAACCGTCGCTTCGCCAGCGCCCCGGCTTTCATCGAGGCGCTGCGCTGGTCGCTGACCGCGGTGGTGCCCGACCCGCCGCCCCCGCGTCCGGCGGCCCTCGTCGCCGGAGGCCGGCTCCCGGACTCGCAGACGTACGAGTCGCAGTTCATGCAAGTCGACGTCGACCCCCAGGCTGGCCGTCGCGCGCTGCCCCACACGCCGCCCATCGTGCCCGCTGCCGGCCGACCCGCGAGCGAGCCCTCTCCGCCGCCGGCGCCGCCCGAGCCCGCGCCCCGCCTGCCGCCCGCGGCACCGTCGGGCCGAAGCACACCGTGCGCATGCCGGACGCGCCCGTCCCGCCCGCGGCCTTGGCAGCGGCCCCGGTGCCACGGCCGCGTACGCTGCAATCGGCGCAGGATCATGCGCGCATGCAGGGGCCCGACGCCCCCAGATCCCGGTGGCCGTGGCACCTCTGCCGAGGGCCCGCACGCTGCAGTCGGCCTCCGGGCCGAGCGGGCCGAGCGGGCCGGCGGCGATGGCGGCGCCGGCGGCTGCCCCCGTGGGCCCGCTGGCATCGGTCCCCCCGCCCGCGGCGTTCGAGCCGCAAGGCGCGTCCCGTCTGGCCCAGACCGCACCCTCGGTCCCCCGGCGATCGCCCACCCACCCGCGCAGGCCGCGCGCCCGCAGCCGCGGCGAGGTGGCCATCGCCATCGCCATCCTGGTCATCGGGCTGGTTCTGTCGATCGGCATCGGGGCGCTGGTGCTGAGGGTCATGCGATGAGCGTCTCGGCGGCTGGCCATGGAGCCGCGGGCGGCACGCGGAGTAGGATGCGTACGGCGTCGGGCAGCGGCAGGGCCTCGGCGCCAGGCCAGCGGGGAGGGACGGGTCGGTGACGGAGTTTCGCTTCAAACCCAACGACGAGGTCGACCGCTACATCATCCTCGAGGGGCTGGCGGCGGGCGGAATGGGCGAGGTCTATCGCGCCTCGCACCCGTTCACCGGACGCGACGTGGCGCTCAAGTGCATCTCGCTCACCCGGCAGACCAAGGGCGACTTCAAGGAGCGCATGCGCGCCGAGGCCATGCTCCTGGCCGAGCTCAAGCACCCCAACATCTGCCAGCTGCACGACGCGGGCATGACCGACGAGGGCATGTGCTGGATGGCCATGGAGCTGCTCCAGGGCCGGACACTGCGCCACCTCCTCCACAAGGAGGGCGCCATGCCCATCCAGAGCGCCGTGCAGGTGGCGACGGAGATCGCCGACGGCCTCGGCGCCGCCCACGAGCTGCGCGTCTTCCACCGGGACCTCAAGCCCGAGAACATCTTCATCACCACCCAGTGGGAGGTGAAGGTGCTCGACTTCGGGGCAGCGAAGTTCGTGGACCGCGGCGTCGTCAAGACGACCGAGAAGGGCCGCACCATCGGGACCTTCTATTACATGTCGCCGGAGCAGGTGATGCTCGACCCGGTCGACCAGCGCGCCGACATCTACGCGCTCGGGCTCATGTTCCACGAGATGGTCACCGGCAAGTATCCCTTCCTCGTCGACGGCCAGCTGCCCGACCGCCTGGAGATCGGCGACATCCAGATGTACGGCAAGGTCAAGCCGCTGACGGAGCTCGTGCCCGGGTTCCCGGAGAGCATGTGGAAGGTGGTGGCGCGCGCGCTGGAGAAGAAGCGCGAGCGACGCCAGGCGACGATGGCCGAGTTCGCGCGCGAGCTGCTCGCCGCCAAGCGCGACTTCCTGGCCGACGCCAGGAGGCGCGGCGAGACGCTCGAGGAGCCGCTCATGCCCAGCCAGAAGGGCAAGCGACGCTCCGCCGGCGAGTTCGAGTGGCCGCAGCACGATGTCCCGGCGTACACCGACCGCAAGGTGGTGACGCCGGCGCCCGGGCCGGATCCGCGCCAGCTGCCGACGTCGGTGCGCGCGCACGACGGCGCCGATCTCCTGCACGCACCGACGAGCCAGGTGCCCACCAACCCCATGCCCGGTCCGTGGCAGCGAAACGCAGCGGGCCCGGTACCGCAGCGCACCGTCGCGCTGTCGCAGCCGGACGCCGCCGCCCTGGCCGCGGGCGCCGCGGCGTACGGACAGCGCGGCACGGTGCGCATGGACGCGGTCGCGCCGGCGCCGGGGCTCGGGCCCGAGGGCGCGGCGTGGCAGCAAGGCGCTCCGCTGGCGAATCCGCCCTACCCGGCGGCGGCCGGCGCGCCCGCACCGCTCGGCGCAGCGCAAGCGCCGGACGCGGGGCGCATCACGGGGTCCGCGTTCGACACCGCGCAGCGCACCGACGAGGGCTACCAGGTCGGCGAGGACGGGACGCGAAGGCGCTCGCTGCTCGCGCCAGCGCTGCTGCGGTGGCGGCGATGATGGTCGCCGCCGTGGTCATCGCCTTCGGTTACGCGCGCTGGTCGAAGCCGGCGGCCAGCGCGGCGGCCACGGAGGTTGCCCCCGGCGGAGGCTGCACCGCCGGCGCCGACCGACGCCGTGCCGCCCGCGGAGCCGCCGCCGGCGCCCCCGCCGCGAGCGAGGCCCCGGCCGCACCGCCCCCGGCGGCTGCTGCGCCCGGGAAGGCCAGCCCGCGGCCGCGCCCCGGCCGCCCGAGCCCGGCACCCAGTCTGCGGCGCGACGCCGAGCACCACGGCCGCCACCCCGGTCGCGAAGCCGGCGCAACCGACCGTGCCGACGTCGCCCCGGCCGCAGGCACGGCCGCGACGACGAAGGCCGCCAAGCGGTGCCCGCCCCGGCCAAACCCCCAGGGAGGTCCTGCCCAAGGCGGATTTCGAGCCCCATCGCCCAGATAGCGTGCGGCGCCTTTCGAGTCAGAAAAGTTGAGCGCCGGTCGAGGATGGGTTCGATAGTACGCACGGTTCCGGCGCCGAGGCCGGGTGAGGCAGCAATGAAGGACGACGAAGCGCGAGAGCAGAAGGGGGGCGGCGATCACGGCGAGGTCGTGCGCATGACCACCCAGCGCGGCCTGGCCGCGCCCGCTGCGCTCGGCGCGCGCCCGTTCGATCCCGACGACATCTTCGAGCGCGACGCCGACGGCGTCGCCATCCCCCGCCCGCGCAAGCCCGATGCAAGCAGCGAGCTGCCCTCCGAGCGCGCCGAGTACGTCTCCCCGCGCACGCTGCCGCCGACCGAGGCGCACAAGACGTTCGAGATGCAGACGGTGAAGGTCAAGGACGAGGTGCGCTTCCCCCAGAAGGGCATCCCCACCGCGCGCAACCTGCCGCGCGTCGCGGACGACCCCTCGATCACCGCGCAGGTGGGCACGCCTGCCGCCGCCCGGGCCGCACACCCCGCACACGACGGCGCCATGACGCCGCCCGGCCCTCCGACGGCGGCCGACGGCGTGGGCACCTTCGCCACGGCCGCAGGCATGTACAAGAGCCCGCTGGCCACGACCGACATCCCGCCCGAGACCGACGAGCACGGCGCGCCCATCAACCTGCTCGCCAGCGCCGGCCCGTGGGGTGCGGGGGCGCAGTCCGCAGCCTTCGATCCGGCGCCAGGCGTCCTTGTGTCCGGCTCGTACAGCAAGACGCGCGAGCCGCCGCGGGTCCACGCGCCGCGCCGCGCCGAGCCGGGCTGGTCCAGGCGGACGAAGGTCCTGCTCGCCGCGCTGGCCATCGGCGCGCCGCTGACGATGCTCCTCATGTTCGCCGTCTGGCCGAGCCGGAACGGGACCGAGTCTGCCGCGGCGGCCACGCAGAGCATGGGCCCCATCCCCACGCCGCCCGCCACCGAGGTCGCTCCCTCCGCCCCGGCAGAGGCCGCCGCCGCGCCGGCGGGTACCACCGCGCCAGCGGCACCACCCGACGCGCCTCCCGCCGCCGCACCCGCCGCCCCCGCCTCGGTGAAGTCGAGCGCGCCCGCGGCGCCCACGACGAACCCCGACCTCTCCCCCAAGCCCGGTGCGACATCCACCCCAGCCGCGACCAAGCCTGGCGCAGCGCCGCAGCCCGCCAAGCCCGCAGCCCCCCCCACCGCGACCCCGGCCTCACCGGCCGCCACGCCGACCACGCCTGCCATCCCGCGTCCGTTCTGAGGAGCCATGTCGACCCTTCGTTCCGCGCCGTTGCTTTGCCTCCTGCCCATCACACTCTGGGCGGCCAGCGCGCACGCCCAGGACACCGACCCCATCGCGCTCTACAAGGAGGCCAACACGCTCTACGACGCGCAGAAATACCCGGAGGCCGAGGCGAAGTACCAGGCCTCGTGGGACGCGCGGAAGAGCTTCGACACCGCCGGCAACCTCGGCAACGTCGAGCTCCAGGTCGGCCAGCACCGCGAGGCCGCCGAGCACCTCGGCTACGCCCTCAAGAACTTCCCGCCCAGCGGCACCACCGAGAAGCGCGCCTTCATCGAGAAGCGCTACGCCGAGGCCCTCGCCCTGGTGAGCACCCTCGACATCACCACCAATCCCGATGGCGCGACGATCTACCTGGACGACAAGCCGATCGGCAAGACGCCGCTCGTGGATGCCGTCTACGTCGAGCCCGGTGGGCACACGGTCAGCGCCAAGCTCGTCGGGCACAAGGACGACACCAAGACCGTCGAGGGCGTGAAGGGCGAGCGGCAGAAGATCTTCTTTGCCCTCACCGCGGCAGGTGACACCACCGTGCCAGAGCTGCCGCCGAAGAGCCGGCCGGTGTGGCCTTATGTGGCGTTTGGGGGGCTGGCGGCCGCGGGGCTCGGGGTGGGGATCACCTTCATGGTGCTCTCGTCAGGCAAGGGCTCGAAGCGCGAGGACAAGCTGGCGGAGCTCGGCGGTGGCAACCCGTGTGGTGCCGGGACGCCCCACGTCAACGAGTGCTCCGAGATTGCCGACCTCACCGGCGACGAGTCCACCTTCCGCGCGGTGGGCATCAGCGGCCTCGCCGCGGGTGGCGTGGGTGTGATCGGGTTCATCGCCTATGCCATCGCCAGTGCGGGCACGTCGTCGCCATCGCCGGCGACCTCGGGCTCCACGGCAACTGTCCGTTTCGTGCCGTCGGTGGGCGCGGGCCATGCCTCGGCCACGTGGGTGGGAAGCTTCTAGTCACAGGTTTTCGTTGCTTCGTTCGAGGGAGGATTCGATGCGATCGACTTCGATTCTGCAGGCGCTTGCTCTGGTCGGTGTGGTCCCGGTGGCGCTGCTGTCCGGAATGGGATGCCCCAACAGCACCGATTGCGAGAAGCTGGGCAGCTGCGGCCCGTACGACGGTCCGACCTCGAGCGGGGGAGGCTCGGGCACAGGCGGTTCTGGCGGTGAAGGAGGCCAGGGGGGCTCCGGCGGCAGCACACCGGCGGAGTGCGTTCCGAGCGAGGCGAGCG
>JBBJMR010000021.1:0-48934 GCA_037720395.1 Polyangiaceae bacterium | reverse complement strand
CCCGGCGCGATGGGCAACGGGATGGCGACCGATCCCTCGTTGCGATACGCGGCAGTGGTCGGGCCGCCCAGCCCGGTCGGCGTGGGCACCCGAGAGCGGACCGGCCAGCTCGCGTTGGGGGGCGAGCTGGGCACGATGGCCCCGCTGAAGAACGGCTCCAGCTCGGCGATCGAGCCCAGCCGGCGCGGCCGCGAGCCACTACGCGAGAGCACGTCGTCACGCGTGATGCGCGCGTGCGCGATGGCCCCCTGCAGCTCGCGCAGCGCGGTGAACTCCAGCTCCCGGCCGTCGACGGTGCGCACCAGCCACCGCTCGGGCGCGGTCACACCGTCGTTGCGACGAACCTTGAACTGGTGGCCGCAGTTCGTGCACTTGACCGTCGTGCCGCGCTCGGAAACGAGCGCGTCATCGAACTCGTACTCGGTGCTGCAGCGTTCGCAGGTGACGTCCATCGCGGATGTGGGCGCGGCGCTCGGGCCCTAACCTCAGCACCAGCCACGAAAAGTAGCACAAGGACACCCCGCCCGCGCGGTGCGCCGCCACGGATGCCGGGCGCTGGGCCCGGCTCCTCCCGGCCGGCCCCCCTGTCCGGCCGCCTCCGGCGCCACACCTGGGCGTGAACCGCCTTTCACGGTGTGGCCGGATTTCCGCGAATGTGCGCCGGGCCACCGGCCTTGTCGGGGGCATGTCGCTTGCTAATCTCCCTGCGTTGCATGTGCGCCGCGGCCGCGGTGCCCGGGCGACGACTGCCCGCGGTAGACCGCTCGATGGCTTCGCTTCCCGGAGCCGGGCGCTGGTTGGAGATGGTGATGAATCGACTTCTTCAGTTCGGCTTGCTCGGAATCGTCGCTGGCGCCCTGGCAGGCTGCCCCGTCTGGGACGACGACCACGACCACGATGGATGGGACGACGGCTCCGGCTGCTTCGGCGAGGAGTGCGACCCCGGGCCGGAGTGCACGAGCTCCGAGCAGTGCGGCGTCAACGCGACGTGCGGGGAGGACGAGGAGTGCCACCCCGGTGACTGCACGTTCTGGGGCTGCGCCAGCGGCGAGTGCGTCGTCGGCGAGGATGGCACCGCAACCTGCACGGGCGGCAGCTCGGGCTCCGGCGGCAGCGGCGCCACCGGCGGCAGCGGCGCCACCGGCGGCAGCGGCGCCACCGGCGGCGGCCCGGACGTCGTCTACTGCGGCAACCCCGACGACTGCGCCTCGGGCGAGACGTGCGGACCGGACGGCACCTGCGAGCCCGGCAGCTGCGACACCGTGGGCTGCATCTACGGGTACGCCTGCGACGGCACCGCCACGCCGGCGGTGTGCAAGCCGAACAATCCGGCGGCGTGCGGCAGTGATGGGGACTGCGCCGAAGCCGGCGCCGGCTACGCGTGCGTGAGCGGCCTCTGCACCGCCCCCGACGACCAGTGCTTCGACCAGGGCCAGTGCGCCGCGGGCAGCAAGTGCGCCGGCGGCAAGTGCGTGCCGGGTTGCGACGCGGACGCCGAATGCGACGGCGGCTTCTCGTGCAACGAGGCCCAGGGTGTGTGCAGCGACCCGGGCCAGCCGTGCACCATCACCAACGACTGCGGCGGCCCGGTCACGGTCTGCGTCGACGGCACCTGCGTGCCGCGCTCCGACGGCGCCACCTGCCCTGCCGGCACGGTATGGGTCGAGAACGGCTGCATCCCCGATCAGTCAGCGACGTTCACCTGCGTGGTCGATGGCCAGCAGGACGCGTGCAACCTCGGCTCCATCTGCCTGCACCACAGCTGCTACATCGACTGCACGCCACCGAACGACACGGCCTGCACGAACCTGCCAAACCTGAACGTGTGCAAGTCGGTCACCACCAGCTCCGGCGCGCACCAGGTCTGCGGTTCGAACGAGAACCTGGGCAACCAGTGCGATCCGCAGGCTGGACAGGCCTGCAGCGTCGGTATCTGCATCGACGGCTTCTGCAAGTAAATCCGGGCGTTCTCGTCCAGCGCACGGCAACGCAGTGCGCAATCTGCGCTCGCTCCTCCGTGGCACGCGTGCTGCCAGTTGCAGACCGGAGGCAGCGTGGTGACCAGCCCGGTGGGCGGGCCCTGCGCACCGCCCGGGGGTCCCCGCAGCGACCACAATGAAACCCACCGGGCGCACGCGCGCCCAGCCGCCGGTGTGATCCGAGAGGACCGCGCCGACCCGCCACGGAGGCGCATATGAACTACTCCACTCTTCTCCGTTACCTCGGCGACGTCCTGCCTTACGAGGTGCGTCGCAAGTCATCGAACGATTGGTTGCTGCCCACCCTGGTGGGTGCGGGCCTGGGTATCGCTGCCGGCGTGGGCCTCGGGATGCTCGTCGCGCCCGCCCCCGGCACCGAGACGCGCCGTCAGCTGAGCGAGGGAGCCTCGCGCATCAAGGACCGCGCCCGCGTGGCGGCGTCGAAGGCCAAGGAGCGCGTGGCCGAGCTCCAGCACAACCTCGAGAACGGCGTCGGCAACAGCGCGTACCTGGACGACGCGCAGTCCTGATCGCGAATCCCGCGGTGCGCCTCCCGCGCGCGGTGCCTCCCCTTCGGCTATCCGGAGGGCGGTACCGCGCGCGGTTCGCAGTGTGCCGCGAGACCCATGCGCGGTGCGTCCCAGGGCCGGCGCACACAACCGGACGCGCGCAATCGACATCGAACCGAGCGGCCCGCAGCTAGCGAGCCGCAACGCTCCACGAAGAGGACGACACGAACATGGCCACCGCACAAGAAGACGCCCTCGAAGGGGCGGAGGACGAGATGGATGAGCCCGTGGTGCCGCGCGTGGTCAACGGCTTGAAGCGCGCCGATAGCCAGGTGGTCAGCTTCGTCCAGGAGCGCCCCCTGGCCGCTCTCGGTGCGGCGCTGGCGTTCGGATACGTGGTGGGTCGCATCGTGACGGGTCGGAGCTGACGATGGCTGCCGGAAAAGGAGAAGACGAAGTGCAGGAGAACGGAGTTGCCGCTGTGCCCCCGCGCAAGCGCGAGTCGAAGCGTCGTGATCGCAGCGAAGCCGCGGAATCGCCGCTCACCAATGTCCAGCCCGGCGAGCTCGTCAACCAAGTGACCAGCTTCGCCCGCGAGAACCCGCACCTGGCGCTGGCGGGCGCCGCTGTCGTGGGGTTCATCCTCGGCGGGGGGCTGACGCCACGCCTGGTGGGCGCGGTCGGGATGTTCGCCGCGCGCCGCTATCTGGGTGGTGCGATGCGCGAGGCGGTCGATACGGTCCTCCGCGAAGTCGATGATGTCACCGCCACCGTGAAGGGCTGACGCTCGCAAGCGGTGACGGGCGTGAGGACAACGGAGACCTCCGAGAGGAGCGTCTCCGCTTCGCGTTTCAGACTCGGGTTTCGCCGTTACGCGGCTCGTCGGTTGGCGGCCAGAACCGCGGCGGTGCCACGTTTCCGGCCGCGAGGGCGTTCGCGCGCCTGCGTGGCGGCGAGCTTGCGCAAGTTATCGATACTACTGGCCGGATCAAGAACGTCGAGCGGGAGGAGAGCTCGCTGGGCAGCGCGAAGGACGTCAGCGAAGGAGAGTCCGCGCTTATGTCGATACCAGGGGCGCAACGGGGGGACGGCGAACGTGGACTGCCAACTGTCCTGCGCGAACCAAAGCACGAGAGTTGTGTAGATGTAGCCGACGAATGGGGCCGTGCGCTCCACAGCGGCCTTCTTGCGAGCGGAGGAGTCGGCGAAGCCAAGGCTGCTTGAGATCACGGAAGCAGACCTCGATAGCCCAGCGACCTGCGTACGTTTCGAGGATCGTCGAAGCAGACTGGGCCGTGTCGGTGCAGAAGAACGTGCGGAACTGAACGGCGCCTGTCTCGACTCGAACCACGATGATGCGCACGAGTCGCGTACCGCAGGCGCGGTACCACTGCGCATCGATGGTCTTGTACTGGACGAAGCGGCGCCGACCGTACAGCTCCGCCTCGCAGGTCAGCCATGGTCGACGACTGCTCCCGGCGAGCTTCTCGGGCTTGGGCAGAAGCTTGCCTCGGACACGTCGACGGCCGGTTGCACGGCGCTCCTTGTCGGTTGGCAGAGCGGTGAGCACTGCGTCCGGCCGCATGGCACCGAAGACGGTGACCGTCGACGCAAGCCCGCGCATGAGAGTGTCGTTGCAATACGCGCCGTCCGCGGCGAGGTGAATTTGCCGGCCAGGAGCCCACTTCGCGACGACATCGACGAGCTCCCGAGCGAGCTCCGTCTTCTTGCTGTACGAGTCGCTCTTCGAGAGGCACTCCTTCTTGTTCCGGTACAGCCGGAAGAGCACCGGCAGCGCCCAGGGGCGCGGGGAGAATGGCACGCGAACCACGACCGAGAGAACGACCCACACGTGCCCGAAAGAGAACACGCGGAAGCGCTTCGTCGACCGAACACCGTCCAGGTGGCTGCCGATGCCGAAGACGTGAGGACCCTTCTTCGGAGCAAGCGTGTCGTCGAGCGCCACCTGGATGGGAGCCCCGGCGTCCACCCAGTACAGCAGCCGCCCGAACAGGAGCTTGCCGATCTCGTCCGGGTCCCACGTGCCTCGCGAGAAGAAGCGATGGAATCGCTCGTGATGCCGTCGGCGCGCGACGTCGGTCACGACGAGTGCCTCCGTCACGGCGTGCGGCCCGCTGCTCAGCACCCAGCCGACGAAAACGACCAGCGCGTTGTCGAAGCCCGGCCGCGTGAGGGCAGGTCGAAGGACTTCCACCCAGGCCAACAGCGTGCGAAGAACATCGTGAGCCACGGCTCCTCCTGCGGGTTGGTGTCAGCAACCGCACCGTCGGATGTGAGCCGTGGCTCGTCTACTCTTTTCCGTCAGCGCCTGGGCGCGCCGTCAGGCGCGATCAGGCGCTGAAAAGAGCGAAACCCGAGTCAGAGCTTGAAGCTGACCATCGCGGTCTCGCCGGACTTGATGGTGACGCTGCGCGACTTGGCAGACCCACCGGACGGCTTGCAGGTCACGGAATAGGCCCCCGGTGCGAGCTGCACTTTGGTCGAAGTGCCAGTGCCCTTGGCGGCACCGTTGACGGAGAAGGTGCAGCTTCCCCCTGTGGAGACGGCGACGAGGGTGCCGGTGCCGCCACTCGGGGCAGGCGTCTCCGCGGCCGGTGGCGGCGGCGGCTTGGGGGTCGGCTGTCCCTTTCCTGGCGGCGCGGTTGGCTTCGGCGTGGGAGGGCGCGCCTTGGTCCCGGGGACGGCCGCCGCCGAGTCGGCCTCGGGCGGGGTAGCCGGCGTGGGCTGCGGCTGGATGATCATCTGCTGCGTGGGCGTGGGCGTGGGCGGGGCGGCGGGCGGCTCCGCTGCAGCCGGGCGCCCGGGGGCGTCGACGGCTGCTCCGGCCGGACGCGATTGCGCCGCGTCCATCCCGCGCGGCTCGGCGGGCTCGGGCGCCGAGCGCAGGAAGACGATGGCGATGACCAGCGGCAGCAGCACCGCGGCCGAGGCGAGCGCACCGAGCGCCATGCGCCGGTCGATGGGCCCGATGCCGGCCATGGGCCGCCCCAGGTGGCGGGGACGACGCTCGGAACGGCATGCGTCTGCGCGGCGCCGGGCATGGAGACCGGCGGCGCAGCCACGGCGTAGGGATCGAGGCTCGGGGGCGGCGGAGGCACCGACGAGGGCGGCGGAGGCACCGACCCCGGCCGGGACGACGGCGGCGCGGGGATGCCCGGGAACGATGGCGACGCCGTGTACTGGCGATTCAGCACGGTGACCGACTCGTCGAAGTCGAGATCGCCACCGGAGCCCTGGCGATGGGAGTGAGGGGCCTGCGACGGAGGCCCCGGTTGGGAGGGAGGTGCATAGGAGGGAGGCGCCGGCGGCGCCCCGGAGCGCCGCGAGCGCGCGGCCTCGGTCATCCGCCCGATGCGCTCTGCCAGCACCTGGCCCTCGGGCCCGGTGTACGCGGCGAGCGCGTGTGCCAGCGCGTGTACGTTGCGGAAGCGAGCGTCGACGTCCTTGGCCAGCGCCCAGCCGAGGATGTCGTCCAGCTCCGCCGGCAGGTCCGGCCGCAGGTGAGTGATGGGCGCCGGCTCCTCGCGCGTGATGGCCAGCATCAGCGTGCCGGTGTCGCCGCCGACGGGCGGCCGGGCCGCGAGGAGGTGGTACAAGCAAGCGCCCAGCGACCAGACATCGGTGCGCGCGTCGACGTTCTTCGCCTTGCGGACCAGCTCCGGCGACGAGTACGGCGAGAGCCCGAACATGGCCGTGGCGGTGAGGTCGCCACCGGCAGTCGGCGCCGCCGCGTCACGCATCAGCTTGGCGGTGCCGAAGTCGATCATCTTGACGCACGCGCCGCCGGCACGCTGCGTCAGGAACAGGGTCCGCGGCTCCAGCTCGCGCACGATGATCCCGTGCGAGTGCGTCTCGGCCACGGCCTCGGCGGCCTGCAGGATGTAGAGGGCGGCCTCGTGCAACGGCAGCGGGCCGCCCTGGCGCACGTGGGTTTCCAGATCCACGCCTTCCAGGAACTGTCGCACCAGGTAGAAAGATCCATCCTGCTCGGTGCCGACATCGATGATGCGCGCGGCGTGCTCGGACTCGAGCTTGCTCAGGGTCCGCGCTTCGCGGCGGAACCGCTCGATTTCCTTGTCCTCGCCGTACCCGGCCAGCAGCACCTTGATGACCACCCTCTGGTCGAACTCGGTGTGGAAGGCGTCGACGAGCAGGCCGTGCTTTCGGCCAAGGATGGTGCGAACGCGGTACTTCCCGGCGATGAGGTCTCCGGGGTGTATCTCGTCGGATCGCATGGATAGAGCAGAGACCGGCGCGGCTGCGAGGCGAGGGCGCGAGCGCTGCCCCGAGGGACGGCTGCCCTCGCCGACGCCGGCGAGTGACGGGCCCTCCAGGCTTTCTCCGTCGTGCATTCTGGCACGTAAACCGTGGTTCGCGAAGCTCGGCATGGTCCCACGCACCTTCCGCGCCATCGCGGTCCAGCCAACGCGGCCGGGCCGCCCCACACCGGGCACATTGCAACCCGCGGGCCGCACCGGCCGACGTGGTGCAAACCGTCGGGTGCGCTCGCGCCCATTCAGCGCCAGACGCCGGTCGACAGGCCCCAGCCGAAGTAGCGCGCGGAAAAGTCGACCGCTCCGCCGACGCGGAAGGTGTTGTCGTCGTCGAAGAGACCGAACACGCTCCACGCCACCGGGATGCGGATGTCCAGACCGCCGGTGCCGTGCACGCGGGCGCTGGCCGGCGCTCGGAAACGCGTCGGCTCGTAGTAGGTGCCGCCGCGCAGGACCAGGTAGCGCGGCCACACCTCGCTCTCCACGCCGAGGCGAGGCGACCAGGCGACGTCCTCGCCACTGCGCGCCACCTCCTGGCGCAGGAAGGACTCCAGTCCCACCCCGTTGGTGGTGATGGTGGTGACCTTGAGCTCGGTGGTGAGGAGCAGATTCTCCCGAGGCATGGACTTGTACGGATGCTTCCGGCGCAGCCGGTCCACCTCCCGCGCGCGATCCAGGACGTCGTCCTCGGCCTGTCTGGCGCCTTCCTCGAGGGCATCGAGCCGCTCCTCGAGGGCGCCGCCGTCCTCTCCGGCGACCGCCGCGCCCTCCAGCGCGCTGCGGCGCAGGTCGGCGCGGAGCTTGCGCGCCGCGGCCACGTCGCGCTTGGCGATGTTCTCCGCGCTCCAGCGGTCGGCGCGGGGGTTCAACCAGTAGAAGTTGAGCGGTCGGAAGAGCTGCCACGCGACGCCGACGTGCACCTCGCTGGGCAGCGAAATGGTGCGCGGCAGGTAGTACCCCTCGCTGATGTAGTTCCCCTCGCTATCCGGCTCGATCCCGCTGGGCTTGGACTCGTCGAAGGACGCCTGCGGCGACAGGCGCAGCGACGCGCCGACACGCACCGGCAGCACGGCAGGTGCCCAGACTACGCCGAGGTGACCGGAGAAGCCGGCCACGTTGGCGATGTCGGTCAGGGCGCTGTCTTCACCCGGCGCGCTGAGCCCAATCTGGTTGCCAGCGAGGCCGAGCCCCAGCGCCAGCTGACCGTGGAAGAAGGAGTAGCCGGCGACCAGCATGGCGCGCACGACGTTGACGTCGATGTCGGTCTCGTCGGTCGCCAGCGAGCCGACGCGATACTGCTGGAGGTCGAGGTAGACGCCGACACCCACCGGCCCGAACTGCAGGCCTCCGCCGCCGGTGGCGAAGAAGGCGGCGCTGTCGGTGAACCCGGAGTCGCCGCTGTTGTCGAAGTCGAAGCCGGTGATGCTCGAGGGCAAGGTGAAGCCGCCGTCCAGCTCCCAGTCGAACCAGTCCACGCTCCAGGGCACCCGCAGCGCCACCGCGGCCGGATTGATGGCGTACCCGGACACGCCCTGCGCCAGGGGCACGTAGGCGCCCCCCAGGCCCACGATGCGCGCGCCGGCGAGCACCGGGCCCTCGTAGAGGTCGATGGTGTAGTTCGAGGTGGCGATCGGCCTTCCCTGCTCGCCCAGATCGATGTCGGCGTGCGCGCTCGATGCCCCGTGGAGGCAGGCGACGGCCAGCACGACGGCCGTGGCGGCAGGTCCGGCGCGCCCCACGGCGCCGAGCGTAGCGCAGGGTGCCGGCGCGGCGCGCGACGCCCTGCCCGCCGTTCCCGACCACCTTCGGGCCGCCACCCGAGAGCGAGCAGCGCGCCGGGGCGCTCAACCGGGCGTCGTGGACTCGGCGTACATGGCCTCGATCTCGGCTGCGAAGTTGGACGAGACGCGGTCGCGCTTGACCTTGAGGGTCGGCGTCAGCTCCCCGTGCTCGATGGTCAGCGGCCGCGGCAGCACGCTGAAGCGCTTCACGGTCTCCACGCGTGCCAGGTCGCGGTTCACCTCGTCGATGGCCCGTTGCATCTCGGCGTGCAGCTCGGCGCGCTGGTGGATCCCGTCTTCGGGCAGGGCGCGATCCCGGGCGAAGCCGCGCGCTGCCTCCGGATCGAGGGCGATGAGGACGCTCAGGAACTTGCGACGGTCTCCGATGACCACCGCCTCGGCGACCAGGGGGTGGTTCTTGAGGGCGCCCTCGATGTTCCTGGGGGCGATGTTCTTCCCGCCGGCGGTGATGATGATCTCCTTCTTGCGGCCGGTGATGGTCAAGAAGCCCTCGGCATCGAAGGCGCCCAGGTCACCGCTGTGCAGCCAGCCATCGCGCAAGGCCTCGGCCGTGGCCTGCGGCTCCTTGAAGTACCCCAGGAACACGTTGCGTCCTCGCACCAGGATCTCGCCGTCGTCTGCGATCCTCACCTCGACGCCGGGAAACGCCGGGCCGACGGAGCCGAAGCGGGTGCGGCCCGGGCGGTTGATGGAGGTCGGCCCGGTGTCCTCCGACTGGCCGTAGACCTCGGTGACCAGGAGGTCGAGGGAAGCGAAGAACTCGAGCACCTCCCTGGCGATGGGCGCTGCCCCGGTGATGGTGTGGCGGGCGCGCCCCAGGCCGATGGCCGTCTTGAGCTTGGAGAGGACGAGCGCGCTGGCCAGCCGGTAGCGCGCTGCCAGTAGCCCACTCGGCTCCTCGCCTCGGCACCTGCGCGCGCTCACCTCGGCGGCGGCGCGCAGGGCGAAGTCGACGAGCACGCGCTTCACGCCGCGCGCCTCGCGCAGCTTGGCGGAGACGCCGGCGTGGAGCTTCTCCCAGATGCGCGGCACCCCGAAGAAGATGGTCGGCTGCACCTCCCTCAGGTTGTCGGCCACCTTCTCCAGCGACTCGGCGAAGTAGATGGCGGTGCCCGCCGTCGCCGGCGCACAGATGGAGAAGACCTGCTCGGCGATATGCGACAGCGGCAGATAGGACAGGCTGGTGTCGGCCGGGCCGGCCTCGGTCACCTTGCACGCCTCGTCGCTCGTCCAGCACAGGTTGTCGTGGCTCAGCATCACGCCCTTGGGCGGGCCGGTGGTGCCCGAGGTGTAGATGAGCGTGGCCAGGCCCGAGGGCGCGAGCGCGGCCAGGCGTGCGTCGAGCTCGGCCTCCGGCACCGACTCGCCCGCGGCGAGGAACTGCTCCCAGGACAGGACCATCGGGTCGTCGACCGCCGGCGCTCCCTGCATGAGCACCACCCGGCAGAGCAGCGGCAGCGCCTGGCGCTCCTTGTCGATCTTGCGCCACTGTTCGACGTTCTCGCAGACGACCAGCTTGGACTCGGCGTGGTGCACGATGTAGCGCACCTCCGCTGCCGAGCAGGTGGTGTAGACGCCCGCCGGGGCCGCGCCCGCTGCCATGGCCGCCACGTCGCAGATCACCCACTCCGGTCGGTTGAAGCCGAGCAGGGAGACCGTGCCGCCCGCGGGCACGCCGAGCGCCATCATCGCGCGCGCCGCGCGGCGCACCTGGCGCGCGTACTGCCGCCAGGTGGTGGGCAACCACATGCCATCGCGCCGCACGTAGTAGGCGGGGCGCTCGGGGCGCGTCTCGGCCTGCCGGAAGACGCGATGGGCGATGCTGTCGGGCATGGCGCCTGAATAGCGCACGACCCCTGCGGCGGCCACGGGGGCCGCGTGGCCGCGTGGCCGCGAGCTCACACGACCGCAGGCACCTCGATGCGCAGCGTGGGCCGCACCGGCAGCCCCCAGGCCTCCAGCGCATCGGCCAGATCGGCCGCGTCGCGACAGCGCACCAGGCGCTCTCGATCGCTCTCCAGGCGCGCTGCGACCTCGCCGCCCGCCTCGACGGAGGAGAACCAGACGGCGCGCATCCCGGCGCCCAGCGCGCCCAGCACATCGGCCTGCCAGGAATCACCCACGTGGACCACGCGATCGATGGGCACGCCGAGGCGCTCCGCCGTCCACTCGAAGATACGGCGGTCGGGCTTCTCCATGTCGAGGCGACCGGAGTCGGCGATGGCCACGAAGTGCGGTCCCCAGCCGAGCTCGTCGACGAGCTCCGCCAGGCGGCCCTCGGAGTTGGAGAGCACGGCGACCGGCACACCGGCGCGCCCGAGGTCGCGCACCAGCTCGATCATCCCCGGGACGGGCCGGCGCCAGAGGTTCTTCCTGGGCTGCTCGGCCCACAGCCAATCGACGAGCGCGTCGCGGGCCGCCCCCTGGACCGCGCCTTCCAGCAAACCGCGCATGAGCAGCTTCCACGGGTGCCCGCCGAGCCCCGCGGCGATGGCCTCGTCGTAGGTGCGCCAGGCGCCGGGCAGCGCGTCGCGCACCTGCTCGGGCGTGATCGCGGCGCCGCGCTCGCCGACGCGCAGCGCCAGCATCACCGGGTCGAGCTCGGCCATCGTCTGGCCGAAGTCGACGCTCACCGCCAGGGCGCCGAAGGCAGCGTGGTCGTCGAAGGCCGTGCTGGCAGGGAACATCCGAAGACCTGTTCTACACCTCGGCGTCCGCGAAGACGGAGAAGTCGTGGAGGCCCTCGTCCCACGTGGCGGTAATCCGGTTGGGACGGCAACAGACGGCGCAGTCCTCGATGTACTCCTGCGTCTCACCGCCCCCCGGATCCGGTGTCGTATCCACGGTCTCGCCGCAGTGCGGGCACAGGTAGGTGGCTCCGGTCGCCGCGCCGCCCTGCGACTTCTTGCGACGCTTCATGCGACTACGCTACTCGGATACCGTCCAGGCGTGGGAGACGACGCACGGGGCGAGGGAGCAGGCGCACAGACCGCCGAGCGCATCCTGGCGCTGCTCGACGGGCACACCGATCGGCAGGACGAGCGAGCCATCCTCGAGCTGCTCCGTGCGACGCCAGGAGGCGACCTGGACGCCGTGCTGCGCGATGTCGGCATGGAGCGCCTGCTCGGCGACGTCGACGACCGGCTCATCGGCCCGCGCCACGCCAGCGAGCTCCTGGTGCTGCTGGCGCGCGAGCGCCTGGCCGACCTCTCCACCGCCACCCGCGCCGAGCTGGTGCTCGCCCTGCAGCGCGGCCGCACGGGCAGCCGCGCCGAGCGCGCCATCGTCGACGTGCTGGTGGGCACGCGCGGCGCCGAGCTGGCCGAGCTCAAGGCGCACATCGATGCCTCCGGCGATCATCACGACCTGCACCAGTTGCTCTTCCACGACATCGACGACCCCGCGCTGCGCGCCGAGGCGCTGGCGCACTTCGCGGCCGAGGCGGGCGCCATGCCGGCCGGCCCACCGTGCGTGCTCAGCGACATCGACGACACGCTCTATGCGAACTGGAAGGACGCCCGCTACCCGAAGGGGACCGTGTACCCGGGGGTGCTGGCTTTCTACCGCGCGCTCGGCGGCGCTCTGTGCTTCGTCACCGCGCGCCCCGGCGACCGCGCCGGCGTCGTCGAAGGCCACACGTTGCGCATGCTGCGCGGGCGTGGCGTCGCCGCCACCGTGCTCTGCGGGTCGTTCGGCCACATCGTCGGCAACGATCGCATTGCCCAGCGCAAGTACGACAACTTCCGCGAGTACCAGCAGGTCTATCCGGAGCGGCGCTTCGTCTTCGTCGGCGACTCCGGGCAGGGGGACGTCGCCTTCGGCGAGATGCTCCTCGCCGATCCCTCGGGCACGGTGACGGCGGTCTTCATCCACGACGTCGTCGATACCCCGGCCGAGCGGCGCGCCGAGCTGGCCGGGCGTGGGGTGCACCTCTTCGACACCTACGCCGGCGCTGCCCTGGCGGCGCACTTCCTGGGGGTCATCGACGAGGTGGCGCTGGCGGCGGTGCTCTCCACCACGCAGGGCGAGCTGCTGGCGCTGGCCACGCTCGACGCCGCGCTGCGCCAGGCGCGTCAGCGCGACATCGATCGCGACGCTGAGGCCATCACCACGCGACGCCGGTGACTGGCGGCGCGCGGCGCCTGACCGGGTGCCTCACTTCGGGGGCTCGACCGGATCGTCGTCGGGCTGGATGCACGACGAGAGGTCGAAGAGCATGAAGAGCAGCGCCTTCTCCTGCGGGGAGAGGTCCGCCGTCTGGCAGCCATCGGGGAAGGGCGACCCGATCTCGTCGCCCGAGGAGACGTGGATGTCGCTGTAGACGACGCGCCCGCACTGGTTCTCCTCGGCGGCGTCGGGCGGCGCGTTGAAGGTGAAGTACTGCACCGACTGCGGGTTGCTGGAGTAGATCCACTGCTGCGCCAGGCTGGCGTTGGCAGTGTTCACGGTGTGCTGGGCCTCGCGGATCTCGATCTCGCCCTGCGTCGTCGAGGCGTTGACGTTGACCAGCCACTGGCTCAGCGCCGCGCCCTTGGGGAACGAGGTGTCGATGAGCGCCGTGAAGGGGTCGTCGAGGTCGGCCTGGTGGTCGAAGTCGGCGGTGGCCGGCCAGGGTGCGGCGCTCGCCTCGAACCAGTAGTTGTGCCAGTGCGACGCGAACAGGCGACCGCCCGCATTGGCGTAGGCCTGCATCGCCTCCAGCGAGGTCGCCGGTTTGGTATCCGGATACTGGCCGGCCTCGCAGGCCAGGAGCACGAGGTCGTACTTCATCAGCGAGGCTTGGTCGGCCCAGAGCGTCTGCGCGTCGGCGAAGTCGGCGCCGCCGTTGAGAGAGTCGCTGTAGCGATCGGCCCCGTCCACGCCATGGAAGAGGTTCACGCGCCCGCTTCCGTCGCCGAGCGTGAACTCCGAATCCTCGATACCGATCTTGCGCAGCAGGCATTCGAGCGGGTCTGCGCCGCCGGTGGTCAGCGCGATCTTCGGGATGTGCCCCTCCGACTGCTTGCTGGGGAGGCTGGTCTGCTCCACGTCGGTGAGCGGATTGTCCACGCACTTCTCGACGGCGGGGAGCACCAGCTCGCGCCGCCATTTGCCAGCCTGGATGACCAGCGGGATGTCCTTGCCCACCGGCACGTCCTCGAGGACGAACTTGCCGGCGGTGTCGGTGATGGCCGTGACCACCGGATCACCGGACAGCGCCGAGGCGCACTTGTCGCAGCTGGCACCGTCGACGAGCGGATCGAGCGGCACGTTGGGGACGTAGACGGCGATGTTGTAGAGCGGCGTCTTGCCAGCCGGGTCGTACACCACGCCGGTGACAGTGGTCTTGGCGCCGCCGGAGCACTTCACCTGCGCGCACTCCAGCCCCTCGCACGGACTGCCACCGCCGGAACCGGTGATGATCGGTCCCCCACCCTGGTCGCTGCCTGCGCCGCTTCCATCGGCGCCGGCGCCCTGCGTGCCTCCCGGTGGGAAGCTGCTGCCCTTGTTGTCCCCACAGCCCCAGACGAGCGCGGGTGCGACGCCGAAGAGCGTCAACGCGACGAGAGCAGTGCGGAGGTGAGGGCGGCTCGATGTAAGCATGGCTGGGGTCTCCTACGGATGGCTGCGCGCGTGAGCGCGCGAGGGACGCGAAGGTGAAGCAGCGAGTGCCGAGAGGCGGCGGTGGTTGGTGGATCGAGATCGCCGTCGCTCTGCGAAAGCCGCGTCGGCGAATGCGGTGTGCCTGACTCTCAGAACCGGCGGGTGCCGGGACTCGTGTCGGCGTTGTGGACCCATCATTGTTCTGTGTGGCGCGAACCTGGTCAACGCATCCAGGGAACGAAGGCCGTCGATCGCGCGGGGGAACGCGTGCAAGGTGCGACAAGGCGCTCCACGGCGGTGCATGTGCGGCTGGGGTGCCACAGCGGAGGCGCGCTTGAGGAGGAGCACCGGGGGTGGAAGTCCACCGCGGGCGCGCGGACGGCTCAGCAATCGGCCACGCGGCGTCGGTGTGACGGTGCGGATGTGCGCGGATGGAGCTGCGACCTCCTGGTCGCGCGCGGCCGGGCGGCGGTTCGACGGCGATGGGGCAAGCGGCGGTCGCGGCCGAATGGCGAATGGCGCCCGGGGGCGCCATTCGCGGCGAGATCGCTGCTGGAGGCGTCAGCTGCGGCGACGGCGCCGCGCGACCAGGCCAGCGGCCGCGGCGAAGACACCGAAGAGCAGGGCGGTCTGCTTGGCCGAACCACCCGAGGAGAGCGAGCAGCCACCGCCCTCGGCGGCGAGGCCACTGAAGTCGTTGCCGCCGGTGCCGGTGGTGTTCTCACCGCTGCCGGTCCCGGTGGCGCCGGTGCCCGCGCCGCCCACGCCCGCGCCCGCGCCCGCGCCCGCGCCGCCGGAGGCGCTACCGCCGCCGCCTGCGCCGCCAGTGCCACCGCCCTCGCAGACGTGGGTGGTGGTGTTGCAGGTCTCGTCGCCCTCGCAGTCGGTGTCCGCCAGACAGTCGACGCAGATCCCGCCGTCGACATCACAGACGGGCGTCGGCTCCGCGCAGTCACCGTTGCCGGTGCACGTCGCCACGCAGTTGCCGGTGTTCGTGTCGCACGCGGTATTGGCGTCGGGGCAGTCGGTATTTGCGGCGCAGCCGCTGACGGACGTGACCACGATGCCCAGCAGTACGGCGTCATTGCCGGCGGCCACTGACATGTCCACCGTCGACAGCCCGGAGGTCACGAACGGAGTGACATCGGCGATGTCGAGGTCGTAGCCGGCCATCGTGTCCGGGTTGCCAGTGAGCTGCGAAGCTACGCCCGAGGCGACCGGCGCTCCAGCGTTGGACTGAGTCGAATTGAAGAAGTTGTTCGCGTTGTTGGAACCGTTGCTCAGCGTAGTTCCGGCGAACGTCTGGGCATCTCCGTCGAGCTCGTTCTCGCCGTCATAGACGACGACCGCGAGCGAGGAGCTCAGCGCAGTGCTGGTCGGCGCAGCGATGTCCAACGTGGCGGTGAGTAATTGGGTAGCACCGATGAGGTCGAGTCCGTCGAACACGTTGACCCGGTACCACGACCGGCCGGATCGCTGAACGTGACGACCAGTGTCCAGTTGGAGAAGAGAATGTCATCGGTGGAAAGGAGCACCGGAACGGCGTCGATGTCGGTAACCGTGTAAAGAGCGGCGCCTTGAGCGGTGACGAACTCGGTAACCTCGGCCGTGGACTGGTAGTAAACGTTGCCGCCACCGGCGTCCGCGGTTGCCGAGTCTTGCGCGGTGACCGTTTCGGTAGTGCCTCCTACCGCAAGCACCACCGAATCGTCCGCCATGTTGCCGAGACGCTTGGCGGCCCAGTAGAGCTGCGCGCGCTG
Organism: Polyangiaceae bacterium; assembly: GCA_037720395.1. GTDB lineage: Bacteria > Myxococcota_A > Polyangia > Polyangiales > Polyangiaceae > JBBJMR01. The sequence continues at coordinate 33,006 of JBBJMR010000021.1, read as the reverse complement.
AACCGTTGCTCCGGCGGGAAGCGTCAGGGTCGCGCCGCTTCGAGCCGCGTTGGGCAGCGCGCCGCTGGCCACCGAGGCATCGCCGTCCAACCAGAATACGTCAGGCGAGGTGTCCTCGGGGCTGATCGCCGCGAGACAATTCACCCCGGCGGGCGCCGGCGCTTGAAGCCGCAATCCCAGCCCATCGTGGTACCGATGACCGCGACGCCGCCCTTGACCGAAGTAGCGAACCGCGATGCCGGCTGTGCTAGGGCGCCTCCGGGGCCGCAGTGGCGCCGAGCGCCACTGCCAGACCCAACGACCAGCGTCCGTAGGAACGTCGTGTCTTCATCGCCATATTCTCGCTCAAGCTGGGGGCGTATCTGAAGGGGAAGCTCAGGGCTTCGCCGGGGCCGGCTGGCCGGCCGCAGGCGGCGGCTTGGCCGCCGGCGCGGCGCCGGCCGGCTTGGCCGCGCCGCCGCCCGGGGCGCGGCGGCGGCAGTGGCAGGCGCCGGGGCAGGCTTGGCGCCGCCACCGGCGGCGGGCGCCGCCGGAGCCGGCTTGGCACCACCGCCCGCCGGAGCGGCCGGAGTGGCCTTCTTCTTGGCCGGCGGGGCCAGCGTCGGCTGAGCCGGCGGGACAGGCGCCGCGTCGGCGGCCGGCGGGGCCGGGTCGATGATCCGGAACTCGGAGCGCCGGTTCGTCTGGCGGCCAGCGTCCGTCTTGTTGTCGGCGATGGGGCTGCCCTCGCCGAAGCCGGCGGAGTCGAGACGGCCCTCTTCGACGCCGTGGTCGATCAACCAGAGCTTGGCGGAGCGCGCGCGCTCGGCGGAGAGCTTCATGTTGACCGCATCCGGGCCCACGTCGTCGGTGTGCCCGTCGACGCGAACCTTCTTGATCTCCTGGTGGTCCTTGAGCACCGCGGCGACCTCGGTCAGCAGCGCGTCGGACGCGGGGAGGATGTCGGCCCGCCCGAAGGCGAACTGGATCTGCTGCAGGATCTTGATCTGACCCGCGGTGACGCGGACCATCTTCGGGCAGCCGTTCTGCTTGGGATCCGGATCCGGCGCGCCCTTCTCGTTCGGGCAGGCGTCCTGATCGTCGCGGATGGTGTCGCCATCCTTGTCGCCCGGGCAGCCGTTCTGCGCCGGGTCCTGGCTCGGGACGCCGGGGATATCGGGGCAGGCGTCCTGCGGATCGGCCACGCCGTCACCGTCGCGGTCCGGCGGGCAGCCGTTCTTCTTCGGGTCCTGGTTGTTCGGGACGCCGGGGACGTCGGGGCAGGCGTCGACGTTGTCGGGAACGGTGTCGCCGTCGCGGTCGGCCGGGCAGCCGTTCTTCGCCGGGTCGGCGTTGGGCACTCCGGGCACGTCCGGACAGGCGTCGACCGGGTCGAAGATGCCGTCGTTGTCGCGATCCGGCGGGCAGCCGTTCTTGGCCGGATCTGGGTTGGGTTGCCCGGGCACGGTCGGGCAGGCGTCGAGCGTGTCGACGATGCCGTCGTTGTCCTGGTCCGGCGGGCAGCCGTTCTTCTTCGGGTCGGAGCTGGGCTGGCCGGGCGCCTTCGGGCAGGCGTCGTCGCGATCCGGGATGCCGTCGCCGTCGGAGTCGGCCGGCGCGGGGGAGAAGCCGATGGTGCCCATGACGCGCACCGCCGGCGTACCCATGCCGTGCGACAGGCCGGGACCGGCCGCGACACCAGCGTAGAAGTCGTTGCCGATGTACTTGATCCCGCCGAGCAGCTCGGCGTTCGTGGTGCGGCCCTTGAACAGGGAGGTGTCGTTTCCGAACGTCGACGAGCCGTAGAACTCGGGCCCGATCTGGACCTTGTCGCGGGCCACCAGGAGGCCGAGCGCGGCGCCGTAGGTCAGCTCGTGGCCGGTGTTGACGTTGACGAAGGTGACGCCCTCGCGGAGCATCACGCCGCCCTGCGCGCCGTAGACGAGCTGGCCGACCTTACCGTTGAGGGCGAGATGCGGCATGAAGCGCACGTTCGGGTCGCCGGTGAAATCCTCTTCGCTGCCGGTCGGGGCCCAGAAGTACGCACCCAGACCGAGCTCGGCCGGGCCATTCGGCCGGCCGAGGAGCTTGAGGCGTAGGCCGAGGCGCAGGTCACCGACGGCGGCGCCGTCCGCCCCAGCGATCTCCGAGGTCGGGCTGCGCGGGTTAATGATCGATTCACCCGTGTTGAGCAGGTGCAGCGGCATGCTCAGCGAGAAGAGCAGCCGATCGAAGATCGCGTAGGACACGCCGACGTGCGCCGTCAGCTGGTGCTCGACGATGGAGGCGATCTTCTCGGGGTCGTCGAGATTGCACTCGGTGTCCCCCTCGATGGTGCCGTTGCTGTTCGTATCGACGCAGGTGTCGCGGATGACCAACGGGTCCTTCGCGTACTCCAGCGTCAGGCCGACCCGGAAGGTGTTCTTCCCGTCGACACCACCGCTGGGCACCGCGAAGAAGCGATCCCCCGCGACCGTGGGCTCGTATCGGTCCAGCGCGAAACCTCCCGTCAGCGGCTCCTGCGCAAGCGCTGCTTGCGTGAGGAGGAACGGGGCCGCGAAGGCGGCGGTGGCAACGGCGCGCAGCGTGCTCGACGAGAATCGGGGCTCGGTCATGGCTCTTTCTCGCGACGTAATCGGAGGAAGGCGTCGGATTGCTCCGACAAGACGAACTACGGCGGCGGCAAGGCTTATCGCTTTTCCCCGCACCTCACGTCAAGGTTTCCTGAAGAAACTGGCGAAAAAGGAGGGCCGGGTGGTATGGCCGGCTGCCCATTTTTCCATGCCACAGGCCTCAGGGGACCCCGCCGTCAGGGCGGACCACCTCGTCGGGCGAGGGTTCGCCCGACGGGAGCGGTGCCATTTCCCCATCCTGGGGAAGCGCTGGGGTTGGATGCCGGAACCCCCTCAGGGTGAGCACGCGATCGACGAGGACTGCCGCCTCGTCGACCGGGACGTTCACGTCCGCCAGCACCAGCTCGTCGCGGGGCACGATCTCCAGGCGATCGAGGACCCCACCCAGCCCCAGCACCCGCGTGGCTGGGTCGGCGGCGCGCTCGGCGCGGGCCCGCCCCAGGGCCTCGGCGAGCGCGGTTGCCGCGCGGGGATCGTCGCAGGCCAGGGCGCTGCGGAAGGCCAGATCGGCACCCAGGCGCATGCTGAAGGCGGCGGCCTCGAGGCCGCCGACCGCGCCTCGATCGCCGCCAGCGGTGCGCAGCTCGGTGGCGATGGTGCGGCGCTGCTCCGGCGTCAGGACGATGCTGGCCCGGATGGCCCCCTCCCCGACCACCCCAGCGAGCTGCATGTGCGCCACGCTGCTGCGGATATTCGGCGTACGGCCGTCCGCGGCGTCGATCATGGCGCGCAGGTACGCGCCCGCGCCGAGCAGCAGCGGGCCGCCCTTGCGCACCGCGATCTCTCCCCCGCTGCCGGGCAGGTCGGCGTCGCGCACGCTGCGGAAGCTGCCAATGGCGGTGACGACCGGCTTGCCGCCGCGCGCAGCGATGACCTTGGAAGCGCAGGAGAGGACCGCCTCGTCGTCGATGGGTCCGGCGCCGACCACGCCGAAGTCGCCCTCGTCGCCGCCGGCGGGGATGGCCACCGCCACGTCGGTCAGGACGTCGAGGGGATCGAAGCCGCACACGTCGCGCACCTTGCCCATCCCCGGTATCTCGCGACCCTCGCGCAGGAAGCGGCCCCCCACCGGGGATCCGCGCAGCGCGGCGAGGTCGGCGGTGGCCACCAGCAGTGCGCCGGCAGGCACCCCGTCGAGCGCCACGCTGGCGGAAGGGCCCCGGCGCAGGCGCCACACGGCGATGAGCGCCGCAGCGGCGACGACCGCGAAGGCCACCAGGGCGAGGGCGTTGCGGGTGCGGGTCTGCAAGGACCGGGATGCGTACTCCATCCGCACCGCGGATGGGTCGCGAGAGGCAGCGGGAAGTCGCGGCCCGCGGCGGCGCCGCGGTTCCGCCAGGAGACAGCGGACCCGTCGACGCTCGACTGCGCCGCGTCAGGAGGGCAGCGACGTGGTACGCGGCACGGGCGCGTCGCTCCGGCGCGGCGGGGGGCGAGCGCGCTCGCGCTCGGGCGACCACAGCGTGCCGCAGATCCAGTCGAAGACCGGCAGCGTGACGTTGAAGTTCCAGCGCTTCATCAGGCGCGGATCGTGGTGCCGCTGATGCACGCTGCGCAGCAGGCGGAGGATGCGCATGCGACCCAGGCGGCTGTCGGCGGGGAGGTGGTAGGCCATGTGCAGCCACTCGTACCCGAGGAAGAAGGCCGTCGAGGTGGCCACCATGAGCATCGCGGCGTTGCCGCCGGCGAGCCAGGCCACGAGCGCGGCGAACGGGGCGACCATCACGAAGACCAGGACGATGGCGTAGGCCGGCATGAGGATGAGCCACAGCTCGCGGCCGCTGCGCATGGCCATGTCCTCGTGCGTGAAGATGACGTGGTGCATGAGCTCGTGGCGCCGGTAGATGAGCCCGAGCAGGGGGGCCTTGTGATGCAGCACGTACTTGTGGGCACGCCACTCGAAGCCGAAGCTCACCAGCAGCGTGATGGGCACCGCCAGCAGATCGAGCGCCGTCGGCCGAGCCAACCGCGCCAGGGCCACGGCCATCACCCCCAGGCCGAGGCAGGTAGGGACGGCCAGGTGCAGCCAGGGCCGGTACCAGCCGGGGACGACGGACACGATCTCGGCTCGCCGACGCTCGTGCTGCTCGCTACGCAACATCGGCCGTATCTTAGATTCTGCAAAAACAGAACGCAACCATCAGCGCGAGCGAGGCTTGGCGCTCTCCGGGGCGTCACGGGGCCGGGGGGTGGGCGGGGCGGGGGCAGGCGCACCGCCCGGACCGGAGCTCTCGAAGCGGCTGCCCAGCCACTCCCCGATGCGCGGGATCTTCGGGGCCACCAGCACCAGCAGGAAGAGCATGCCGACCAGGGCCAGTTCGCTGTTGGACGCGCCGAGCACGCTGGGGATGTCGCGCGCGCCGAGCGCGCGGTCAAGCCTCGGTCGGCGGTCCCCGCGCCGCCCGGGCCACGTCCGACCCTGCCGCTTCCCGCAACACGCTTGACGATGCTCGGCGCCCCACGGAGATTCGATTGCCGGTGACCAACCACGACGAAGGCAGCCTCGCCGCCGAGCGCGCCGGCGAATCGTCCGACGTGGTGGTCATCTCCGATCCGAGCGCGGAGGGGCACGAGCTGGCGCTGGCGCTGCGCTCGCGCGGGTACGTGGTGGTGGAGGCGCCGCTGGCCTTGCTCGAGGCGCGCGCGGCCGACGAGGCGCCGCGCGTGATCGTCCTCGACGTCGATCAGGCGGGCGCAGTGGAGACCGTGGAGCGCCTGCGCGAGGCGGGCACGGCCCCGCGCGCGGAGCTCTTCTGCATCGGTGACGCGGCCCGGGCGGCGGAGCTGGGCGCCACTGCCGGGGCAGGCCGCTCCTTCGCGCGGCCGCTCGACGCGCCGATGCTGGTGGCGCAGATCGCGGCGCTGGCCACCCCGGCCGAAGGTGGGCATCGCCGGCGCGCACCACGCCGCCGCCGTCGTATGCGCCGCGCCGGGAGACGTCACCGCCGATGGCACGCGACAGCGAGCTGCCCGACGCCCTCGACGTCTCCTCGGTGCTGCCGGGGTACGACGACCCGTTCGGCACACCGAAGCTGCTGCCCACCGCGCTCAGCCCGGAGCTCGAACAGCTGCTCTCCTCTGCCGAGCACCGGGTGCTCGCCGGCGTCATGCCCTCGGGCCCGCCGTCCCCGGAAGACGAGGTGGACCTCATCCTCTCGCCGGAGCTGCTTGCCTCTCTCGACGAGCCGCTGGAGCCGGACGAGTTCGAGGAGGGCACCGGCTCCGGCCTCATCGGCACGCCGGCGCCGGCCGCGGCCGGTACGGCACGCGGCAAGACGCCCGCCGTCTCGCACGTGCCCCTGACCACGCACGCCGGCACCCAGCCGGGTGCTGCGCCGGGCACGCACGTGCCGGCCGCCGAGTCCGGGGAGGCCGGCGCGTCCACGCACCACGGCCCGCAGACCGCCACCGGCGACGAGGCACGCGACCCGGCGCGTCCGCGCGACGCCGGCGAACGCGAGGAGCCGCCCGACGGCCGCGTCGAGCCCCCGTCGGAGGAGAGCACCGGCGTGGGGCAGGCACCGGCCTCTTCGTCCGTGTCCACCGAGGACACCGGCGAGGCACCGGCCGACGCCGGGGGGGGTCCGCAGGCGACGGAGACGCCGGACGACGCCTCGAGCCGCATGGCGCCCGACTCGCTCTCGCCGCTGTTCGGCCTCTCGTGGCAGCCCTCGCACGGTGAACCGGTGATCGCTGCCCGCGCCGAAGGTGCATCGGCATCGGTGCCGACCACGGAGCCGTCCCCGTTTGCGTCCACTCTCCTGCCGGGCGCGGTGCCGCCCCGGCGCCCCGGCGGGCTGTCGTTCGGGCCAGCAGCCGGCCTGCCGACGACGCCGCCAGCGGTGGCCTCGCACCCGCCGCTGGGGGGCGATGGCGGCGCGCCCGCGCTGGAGATGAACACGTACCGGGCACCGACGCTGGCCAGGCACATCGACGCCGGCTCCGTCCTGCCGGCGGTGCTCGCCGAAGGCGAGGCGGTGCACGCCCTGGCGCAGGCCATCGCCGAGCGCATCTCCGGTTCGGTGGCCATCGCTTCGGCCGACGGGCTGCGACGCATCGTGCTCCATGACGGGGACCTGGTCACCGCTGCGTCGGGCGTGGCCGACGAGACGCTGGTCGCGTTCCTGGCGCTGCGCGGCGACATGGACCGAGACACCGCGGCACGCCTGAGCGGGAAGCTGCCGCCCTCCGGTCGCCACGCGGGCGCGGCGCTCATCGCCTACGGGCACCTGGGCCAGGACGACCTCTGGCCGGTGCTGCGCGCGCACGCCGAGTTCATCCTCGGCCGCGCCATCCTCGGCGGCGCGGGCACGTGCGATCTGGAGACGGAACCGCCGGGGCGGCTGCGCGCCGAGCCCAGCGTCTTCGGGGGTGCGACCGGAGCCGAGGTGCTGGTGGAGATCGTGCGGCGCGTGATCAGCCCCGACCTGGCGCTGGCGCGCCTGGGAGGGCGCAGCGCTCGCATCGAGCAGGGGGCGCGCCTGCCGCTGCTCGGCGAGTGCGCGCTGCGCGCCGAGGAGGACGAGCTGATGCGCTCCAGCCGCGGGCGCACCGTGGAGGAGCTCATCCAGGCGGCGCACGGGCTTGCCCCGGAGATCGAGCTGGCACCGCTGCTGTACGCACTCGGTTGCCTGGACGTCATCCGCGCCCTTGCCCCGGCGGCCACGCGCGCCGGGGCCAGCACCCCGGATCCGCTCGACGAGGAAGCCTTGCGCAGCCGCGTGCGCGCCCGCCTGGCGCTGGTGGAGGATGGCGACTACTTCGCGGTCCTCGGCGTGTCGCGCGCCGCCACCAGCTACGAGGTCAAGCGCGCCTACCTGGCCATGCGGCGCGCCTACGAACCGGCGCGCGTCCTCACCGCGGCCACCGCCGACCTCGCCGAGCCACTGCGCACGGTGGTCGAGGTGCTCGACGAGGCGTACGAGGTGCTCCGCGAGCCGCACCGGCGCGAGCGCTACCGTCGCGCCATCGAGGCCGGGCCCCCCGCCTGAGGGTCCGGTGGGAGCGCTCGCGCGCGGCGCGCTACTGCACCGGCCAGGTGATGGCCAGCTCGTAGCCGAGGCACGCAGACGCCGAGGCGCCGGGATCCTCGACGCTGACCCGCACCGAGAGCGCGGTGCCGGCGGCGTCGGGACAGAGGTCGCCCTTCGGCAGCACCAGCGACCCGTCGCGGCAGCAGCCGACGGCGCCGTCTGGCGAGGTCGCCTCGGTGGCGCCGGCGGGACAGGGGATGGCTCCGTCACCCATCTGGCACACCACGAAGGCGCAGACGCGCGCCTGCGCGACGTCCACCGCGGCGATGGAGACGCCGGCCACGCCCTCGGGCGCGTCGAAGCCGTACCAGTCCACGTCGGCGCCGGGCAGCACACCGCAGGTGCGCAGCGGGGCCGCCTCGCCGATGGCGCCGAGCGGCTCGGCGGTGAGCTCGGCGTCGTTCGGCTCGCCGGCGGTGTCGATGCAGGCCTGATCGAGCGGCGCGCAGTACTTGCAGGCACCGGCGTCGTCGCAGAACTTGCCGCCATCGTCGACGCAGGCCGTGCCCTGCGCCTTGGCGGTGAAGGTCGTGCTCCCATCGGCGTTGCAGCTGTCGACGGTGCACTCCAGCCCGTCGCTCTTCGGATCGTTGCTGTCGGGCACGATGGTCACCGCGCCCGCGCCGTCGCACTCGCGTCGACCGCAGTCGCCCACCGAGTCCGTGGCCAGCGGCGTGCCGCCGGCGGTGAAGTCGAAGCCGCACACCCCGTCGTTGCAGTTGCGCTTGCTGCAGAACTCGTCCGCGCCCGGACACTCGGCCGGCGTGCTGCACGGCACCGGCTGGTTGCCGGTCGAGCTGGCATCGGTGTTGCCGTCGTCCCCCTCGCTCCCGCACGCGTGGAGCGAGAGAAGCGCGCAGGAAGCCAGGAAGGTGAAGCAGCGGCGCGTGCCCAGCATGTGAGCCGGGCACGCTAACACATCACGCCGAGGCGGCGCGGCCCTCGGCGTCGTCGGGTAGAACGGAGGGCAACCCGGAGGCGCGCGCGCCCCGCGCAGGAGTGGGGCCTCCTGCGGTGCCCCCGCCGGCCGCCACCGACAGGCGACGGGAACGCGGGTCGACGCCGAGCACGGCGACGGAGCCCGGGGGGAGCTCACCCCGGAGCAGCATCTCCGCCAGCGGGGCCTCGACGCTGCGCATGATGGCGCGCCTCATCGGCCGGGCGCCGAGGCTGGGGTCGAAGCCGCCGCCATCGAGCAGGGCGGTCACCGCACCTTCCTCGACCTGGAGACGCACGCCCTTCTGCTCCAGGGTGGTGGCCAGGTCGTCGAGCAGGCGACGGGCGATCTCCGCCACCTCGTCGCGCCTCAGCTGGGCGTAGCACAGCACCTCGTCGATGCGGTTCCACAGCTCGGGGGGCAGGTCGGCGCGCGCGGCGGCGAGCATGGCGTCGCGCCCGCGCTCGCCGGACGCCACCGTCGGCGCGCGCGCGAAACCGACGGCGCGCGTGGTCTCGGCGGCGCCTGCCTCGCGGGCCCCCAGGTTGGAGGTGAGCACCAGGACGGTGTTGGTGAAGTCGACGCGCCGTCCTCGCCCGTCGGTGAGGCGGCCCTCGTCGAAGACCTGCAGGAAGGCCTCCAGCACGTCGCGGTGGGCCTTCTCGATCTCGTCGAGAAGCACCACCTGGTAAGGCCGCCGCCGCACTGCCTCGGTCAGCTGACCTCCCGACTCGTGCCCCACGTATCCCGGCGGCGCCCCGACCAGCCGCGCGATGGCGTGCGGCTCGGCGTACTCGGAGAGATCGAGGCGGGTCATGGCGTCGGGGGAGTGGAAGAGCGCCGCGGCGATGGCCTTGGCCGTCTCCGTCTTGCCCACGCCGGTGGGACCGAGCAGCAGGAACGTGCCGATGGGCCGGCGACCCCGAAGACCTGCGGCGTTGCGGCGCAGGACGGTGGCGATGCGAGACAGCGCCCAGTCGTGGCCGACCACGCGCTCGGCCAGCAGCGCCTCGAGCCCGAGCATGCGCGCCGCATCGGTCTCCAGCAGGCGCTCGGGCGGGATGTCAGCCAGCTCGGCGACCACTGCCGCCACGTCGGGCAGGGTCAGCGTGCGCTCGGGGGCGCGACGCGACGCGCGGCGGGCCGCTGGCTCCTCGCGCGGTGGGCGGCGCCGCGCGCGCGCGCCGGCCAGGTCCAGGATGGCCGCCGCCTTGTCGGGCAGCGCGCGCCCGGGCAGGTAGCGCGCGGACCAGGCGATGGCCGCGGTCACCGCGTCGTCGGGGTAGCCGAGGCCGTGGTGTGCGGCCAGGCCGTCGGCGACGCGGCGCAGGATGGAGAACGCCACCTCTTCGCTCGGCTCCTCGATCTCCACCACCGTGAAGCGCCGCGCCAGCACGGGATCGGACTCGATGGCCTTCTTGTACTCCTCGGCGTGGTGGCGCCGAGCAGGGTCAGCTCGCCGCGCGCCAGGCCGAGCTTGAGCTCGGCGGTGGCCTCGTCGGGCGCGCCGCCGCCGACCAGCTCGTGGACATCGTCGACGAAGAGGACCACCCGGCCCCCCTCGCCGCGCACCTCGGCGCGGATCGCCGCCAGCCGCTCGGCCAGCGCGCCGCGTGCGCCGGTGCCGGCGACCAGCTCGGAGGACACCAGCTCCACCAGCAGGCGCGGCCGGGTGCCCGTCGCCTCCGCGTGGGCCAGCAGCGCGGCGGCGACGCCGCGCGCCACCGCCGTCTTGCCGACGCCCGCCGGCCCGACCAGGCAGGCGCTGGGCGCGGTCCTCTTGGCGAGGACGTCGAGCACGTGCTCGATCTCCGCGCCGCGGGCGACGACGTCGTCGAGCTCGCCGGCCGCCGCTGCGGCGGTGAGGTTGCGGCCCAGCGCGCAGAGCACCGGGCACCTGCCGCGGTCGAGCGTGAGCTCGTCGCCCTGGAACGAAAGCTCGTGACCTCCGCGCCGTCCGGTCGCGCGACGTGGCGCGGTGACGGCCGCCTGTGCCGCGGCGGCGGCCTCTGCGGCCAGCCTCGGCAGCGCCACCGGCTCGGCGGGCGGCGCCGCGCGCGCGCGGCCCCGGTGCGATCACGACCGTGGCGCGACCTTCGTCGCGCGGCCGCCGTGGCGACTGCGGAAAGAGCGGGATGGCGACCGGCGGGGCGTGCGCAGAGGCGGGCGCGTTGCGACCGTCGCCGGCGATCGGGGTCGCGGCGGCGAGCTGCCGGGCGGCGGCGCGCGCTGGCGCGGCGGGCGTGCCGCGCTCGCCCGGGGCGCTGCCGGGCGCGCGCTCCGGCGGCGCCAGCGGAGGACGCGGCGCGTGGCGATGGCCCCGATGGCCTGCTGCATGGCAGCGCCGCGCAGGCGAGCCAGGTCGACGCCGGCGATCTCCAGCGCCCGATGCGCCGCAGAGCGTCGGTCGGCGAGCAGCGCCAGCAGCACGTGGAGGCCACCCGGCGCGGCCCCGGTGCTGCGCTTGGCCAGCTCGCGCGCCGAGGTGATGGCCCGGGCGATGGCATCCGGGGCCGTCTCGTCGAAGGAGCGACCGGCCTTGAGCAGCGCCTCGTCGTCCAGACGCCGCTCGCGCAGCAGCTCGCGCGCCGCGCCGGGGCGCGCCGCGAGCGCGGCGAGCAGGTGCACGCTGGTGGCGCGCTCCTTGCGCCCCTGCGCCAGCTCCTGCGCCAGCTTGCGGAAGGTGACGATCTCGGCCTCGGAACGCAGCGTGGTCATCCGCGCGTCACGGTTCGCACGCACCGGTACCGGGGGCCAAGTTCGGGGGGCGCGGGGCGCCGGTCAGACGGGCGCGTACCGCACCGCGCGGCGCACGCGATCGGTGAGCGGCCAGCGGTACGTCTCGTCCTCGGCCGCGGCCCACCCATCGAGCACCGGCGCCTCGGCCTCGGCCAGCAGCACCCAGACGCTGCCTTGCGGCGCCAGCCTGGCGCCGAGCGCCAGCCACTCCGGCGGCGGCAGCGTGGCGCGCGAGAGCGCCACCTCGAAGGTCTCGGCACGCTTCACCAGGTCCTCGCCTCGCTCGCGTCGCAGCAGCGGCGCGCGCGCCGCCCCGAACGCGGGCAGCACGCGGCCGATGGCAGCGCGCAAGGTGGCCACACGCTTCTGCAGCGGCTCGACCAGGGTCACGGTGAGGTCGGCGCGCAGCAGCGCCACCGCCATGCCCGGCGCGCCGGCACCGGTGCCCACGTCGACCACGCTGGCATCGCGCGGCAGCCGTGCGGCGAGCCACGCTGCGTCGGCGAGGAGCAGGTCGCACAGCGCGTCGGTGTCGCGCGCGGCGGTGAGGTCGATGCGTCGGTTGTAGTCCTCGACCAGGGCCATCCAGGTCACCAGCGCCTCGCGCGCGGCCGGCGCGGCCCGGCGCCGAGCGCGGCCAGCACGCGCTCCACGCGGGCGCCGATGGCCGCCGTCACTCGCCGCTCCCGCGCCGGCGCTGGTCCTTCTTGGTGGAGGTGGAGCGCTTGTCGCGGAGGCGGCGCTCGATGGCGCCGCGCGTCGGCCGGGTGCGCTTGCGGCGCTTGGGGACCACCAGCGCGGCGCGCACCAGCGCCCGCACCCGCTCCACGGCGTCGTCCAGGTTGCGCCCTTGGTCGCGCGTCGCCTGGCTGATCACCTGGAGGAAGCCGTCGCCGTCGAGGCGGTTCGCGCACAGCGCGAGCAGCCGGACACGCGCGCTCACGTCGAGCCCGACGATGGCGCCGATGTCCACGCGCAGGTCGACCTTGGACGAGACCTTGTTCACGTTCTGACCGCCGGGGCCGCTGCGCGCGCACCGCGGTGAAGCGCAGCGCGCGCGCTGGAATGCGCACGCCTGCCTCGATGTCGAGATCGCGGCTCATGTCGACCACCATGGCAATCGGGAGTTGCCACGGACGGCGCCCGAGCGGAATCCCGACGGCGTGCGCGCGCCGCGCCCGGACCTCGATCCCTTGCGGGGGTGCCGTCAGCGGGGGTGCTGCACGCGTTCGGTGGCCGCGCGCGGACGCCGATCCTTGCGCGGGTGTGGCGTCAGTCGGGGTGGCGCGCGCGCGCCGCGATCCAGCGGTGGCAGGTGGCGACGACCTCCGCCACCACCGCGGCGCGCGTGCGGCGCCCGCGCGCCTGCACCTCGAAGCCGTGGTCGGCGCCGCGCACCACGTGCAGCTCGGCACGCCCGGCCAGGGGGCGGAGCACGGCGCGCAGGTCGCGCGTGGCGCCGAGCTCGTCGCGCGAGCCGCTGACGAACAGCGAGGGCGGCGCCATCGACGCCAGGTGCGCGTCGCGCCACCCGGCGCGGTCGGCGCGCTTGCCGGCCGGGTACAGCGGGTAGCCGACCAACACCAGCCCGGCGGCGGGCATGCCGCCGGCCACCGCGGTCGACGCCGCGCGGCCGCCCATGGAGTGGCCGCCGACGAAGGGGACGACGCCGCGTTCGGCGCCGAGCCAGGCGGCCACGGCGCGCCAGCACGCCTCGCGCACCGGCGCCGGATCGGGGAAGCGCCGGCCTGCCTCGCGGTAGAAGAAGTCGAAGGTCAGCACCTCGACGCCCGCGCCGGCGAGCGCTTCGGCGAGCTGCGAGAGGAGCGAACCGTCGCGGCTGCTGCCGGCGCCGGGCGCCAGGGCCAGCACCGGCGCGCCGCGCGCCGCCGGGTACAGAGTGGCGGACACGCTGCGCTCGTCCACCGCGATGCGCAGGAGTCGCGGCGCGGTCACCGAGTTGCCCGCGTTGCCGGCAGGGAGCTCACGCGCACGCAGCGTACACCTGGCGGTGGCGGCCCGACGCCCTGGCCAGCCGACACGCGCACCGGCCGACACGCCCCCGCCGAGCCCTGGTCGAGAGCCCCCTGATCGAGAGCCCCTGGTCGGACCCCCTGGTCGGACCCCCTGGTCGACAGCCCCTGGTCGAGCAGAGCCTCCCGCAGTAGGGATGGCGGCGTGCTGGAGCCGGGATGCAGCGGCCATGGAGCGGTGGGTGGCCGGCGCGCTGGGGCGCGCCCCCGACGAGGTGACGCCCATGCCGGGTGGGGCGGCACGCGGCGCTACTCTCTGGGTGCGCGCCGGCGACGCCCGCGCGGTGGTCATGTTCGTCCCCGACGCCGCGCCCGAGGAGGCGGGCGGCGCCGCCGCCGGCGCACGCTGGCCGTTCCTCGAGGTGCAGGCGCTGCTGGCGGCGCGCGGGGTGCGCGTGCCCGCGGTGCTGGCCGAGTCCTGCGCCGAGGGCCTGTGCCTGCTCGAGGACCTCGGCGACGACACACTGGGGCGCTTCGTGGCCGCGCACCCGGAGCGCCGCGAGACCATGTACCGGCGCGCGGTGCGCGACCGGGCCGCGGCGCAGGGCGCGCTGGCGGAGCTGCCCGCCGGGAGCATCGTCGCCAGCCGCGCCTTCGACGAAAAGCTCCTGCGCTGGGAGCTCGATCACTTCCGCGAGTGGGGGCTCGATGCCCGCGATCGCGCGCTCGGCTCCGGCGAGCGTGCCGAGCTCGACGCCATCTTCGACCGCCTGGCGCGGCGCATCGCCGCCTGGCCGCGCGGCTTCGTGCACCGCGACTACCAGAGCACCAACCTCATCGCCGTGCCGGGCGGCGACGCCACCGAGCCGGCCCTGGCCTGGATCGACTTCCAGGACGCCTTGCTCGGGCCCCGCGCCTACGACCTGGTGGCCTTGCTCAACGACAGCTACCTCGATCTCGACCGGGCCTTCGTCCAGGCGCGGCTCGACGATTTCGCCACCGCCGCCGGGCTGGACGCGGCGGCGCGGGCCGACCTCGGGCGGCAGTTCGACCTGATGACCGTCCAGCGCAAGCTCAAGGACGCCGGGCGCTTCGTGTTCATCGACCGGGTCAAGAAGAACCCCGCCTTCTTGCGCTTCATCGATCCGAGCCTGGCCAAGGTGCGCACATCTCTCACCTGGCTGGTGGACGACGCGGACATGCGCGCGCTCGCCGACCTGCTTGCCCGCGCTTGACTCGAGCCTCCGGACGCACGGTTTCGCAGCCCCGACCGCGTCCCGCGCACCGCCTCGCGCATCATAGGCGGCAGGGTCGCGGCACCCCCACCGGGTGGCGTGTACGCTTCGTCGCCGCGCGGGCGTTGGCATCACCAGGCTGGCGCAGGAGATCCCGGTCCATGTGGTTCGAATTGCGGAGGATGAGCCTGGAGGAGGCGGCGCGCGCACCGTTCGGTTTCGACAACCGCGCCGAGATCCTGGCGCCGCCGGAGCGTGTCTTCGATCTGTTCGCCGACGCCAGCCGCATGGGCAGCTGGCTGCAGGATTTCAGGGCCTGCCGCTGGACGAGCCCGGAGCCTCACGGCGTGGGGTCCGAGCGCGAGGTGGAGCTGGCGGTCTTCACCGTCAGGGAGCGCTTCCTCGCCTGGGACCGCGGCCAGCGCATCTCCTTCTCCATCGACGCCATCACCCTGCCCCTCCTCGCCGCCGCCGTGGAGGACGTGCAGCTGGCGCCGGCCGGGAGCGGCACCGAGGTGCGCTGGCGCGTGCACTATGTCCCCTCGCTGGCGATGCGCCTGATCCATCCGCTCGCGCGCGTGGTCTTCGGGCGCCTCTTCCGGAGCTCGCTCGCCGCCATGAAGAGACTGGCCGAGCAGGGCTGACGCCGACCAGCAGAAATGCGTCGCGGCCCGCTCCTCCTCGCCGTTTCCCTGGCCACCGCCACGGCCACGGCAGCGCCTCTCGTCGCCGCCGATGGGCCCAGGCGGCCGGCGCCCGACTACGACGGCCGGCCCGAACCCGACGCCAGCGGCGGCGAGGTGCTGCTCTGGGTGCCGCGCATCGTCGTCTACCCCATCTATCTCCTCAGCGAGTACGTGCTGCGGGGCGGGGTGGGCATGGGCATGCGCAGGCTGGAGCAGCTGCGCGCAGATTCGGAGGAGCAGGACACCTTTGGCTTCACGCCGGCCCTGGAGCTGGAGACCGACCGCCGGCCGGTGTTCGGGCTGATGGCCATCTGGCGTGAGGTGGGGGACAAGAGGCACACCTTGCGCGGCTACGCCGGCTTCGGCGGGACCGATTGGCTGCGCGCCATCCTCGGCAGCCGCGTCGACCTCGACGAGGGCGCCGAGGTCACCATGCGCGCCGAGGCCTCGCGGCGCCCCGACGGCATCTTCTGGGGCATCGGCCCGCTGTCGCTCGAAGGCGACGCCGCGCGCTACGGCCGCGACCTCTTCGACGGCGGCTTCGCCGCGCGCGTGCCTGCCGCCTCGCACCTCAGGCTGAGCTTCGACGCCGGGCTGCGGCGCGACCACTTCGACGCGCCCGCATGTTGCGACGAGCCGAGCGTCGTCGGACGCGTGGCACGCGGCGAGATGGCGGCACCCCCCGGCTTCGACGGCTTCACGCGCCTGCATCAGGGGCTGGGCTTCGACCTCGACTCCCGCGACGAGCCGGGCGCCCGCGCCACCGGGCTCGCCCTGCACGGGGGCGCTTCCCACGCCATCGACGTCGAGTCGCCGCGTCTCGACCGCTGGGTGCGCTGGGGCGGCAGGCTCCACGGCGAGGTCGACGTCACCGGCACCGAGCGCATGCTCGGCCTGTCGCTGCAGGCGCGCTTCGCCGATCCGCTCGGCGGCGGCGAGGTGCCGTTCGTGGAGCTGGCGTCGCTCGGCGGCGACGACATGCGCGGCTTCGCCGAGGGCCGCCTCCTCGGCCGCAGCGCCACCGTGGCCACGCTCGGCTGGCGCTGGCCGCTGTGGCCGTACTTCGAGGGCCGCACGCACGTCGCCTGCGGCACGGTCGCCGGCGCGCACCTCGACGGCTGGCGAGCCGGCGATCTGCGCCTCTCCTTCGATTTCGGGCTGCACACCGAGTTCCCCTCGCCGAGCGACTGGGAGCTAGAGCTGATGGTCGGGGTGGGCAGCGAGCGCTTCGACGACGGCGGCAGGCCAGAGACCGCGCGGGTGCTCTTCGCCGTGACCCCTCGGTTCTAGAGAAGGTCCGGGCTGCCGGATTCGTTCACGTTCACGGGCACGTTCACGTTCACGTAGCCCCGGGCACCGTCTCGGACCATCGGGCTGTCTGGCGGCAGATTCGCTGGCTCGAGTCACGTGAACGTGAACGTGCCCGTGAACGTGAACGATCTCGACTTCTGAAGGAGGCGCGGCGGCGCTGCTCGCACGACGACGCCATCCCGCCCGACTATCGAAAGCGGTAGCGCACACGCGCGGCGTCGAGACGCCGGCGCGTCACCTCGATGGCCACCGCGCTCCGATCACCACCGACGAACCGGCGCCCCAGCCGCGCCGCCACCGCCAGCGCCGTGCCGCTGCCGCACATCGGGTCGCAGACCGTGGCGCCCTCCTCGCTCGAGGCGCGCACGATGCGCTCCAGCAGGCGCTCGGGCTTCTGGGTCGGGTAGCCGGTGCCCTCGCTGTGGAGCGGGGTGTTGGCGGTCATCGCGGGTATGTCGGTCCAGACGCTGCCGATGCGACGGCCCTGGTCGGCGTAGTACCGGTACGCCTTGCCGCCGATGACGCGTTCGCGGAAGAGCCGCCCGTCGTCGTCCCGCCTGGTGAAGTGCATTCGCTGGCTGGTCGCGGCGTAAGGCTCGCGCAGCAGCGGATCCTCGGCGCGCCAGACGACGCCGCGCCGCTCGGCGGCCCCGCGCGCGTAGAGGAGCAGCGTCTGGTGGGTGACCGCGAAGCCGCGGGCGCCGCGGCCGCCGTTCCCCGGCGTCCACACCACCTCGCCGACGAACGCGCCCTGCCCGAAGACGGCGTCCGTGGCGACCTTGGCCTCGTGCACCGCGCGATGGTCGAGGTGCAGCCACAGCGTGGCGGAAGGCGACATGCGCTCACGCAGCGCCGCCAGGCGGGGGACCAGCATGGCCAGCAGCGCGTCGACGCCTCCGGTCGCGTCGTCGTAGGCCGCGCGGCCGCCCCCGGAGGCACGCCGGCCACGGCGCTGGCCGACGGCCTCGCGGGCGTTCATGACCCCGCCGCCGCCATACGGCGGGTCGAGGTAGACCAGATCGAAGCGCAGGTCGGCCGGCAAGAGCGCGAGCAGGTCGAGGACATCGGCGTGCGCGAGCAGGTGCATCGTGTCCCCCAGCGCCTGCCCGCGGCGGCCAGGGGCGGGCGGCGCGCCGGCACCGGGCGGCGCGCCTTCGCTCCTGTTCTTCTTCACGGGCATGCGCGATCAGGGCACGGCACGGAGGGCGCCCCCGGGGAGCATCGCTGGCCCCGGCGACGTGGCCGCCTCGCCGGACCGCCCGGCGTTGCCGGGCTCCGCGTCGTCGACGAGCGCGTGCAGGAGGTCGCCATCGCTCAGCGCGCCGAGCGCCGGGTGCGGGTCGAGCCAGGCCAGCGCGGCCCGCCGCCGAGGCAGCCGGCCACCGACTCGTCGCCGGAGCAGGCGATGCGCACGTGCAGGTGGTCGTCGTGCGCCGCGCTGTCCGTCGGCTGCAGCATCGTCTTCCGCCTGCCAGACGAGCCCGGGTCCTCCCCGCGCGCCAGGGCGTACTCGACGATCATCGCCTCCAGCCAGCGCGCCACGAACAACCACTCATGTCGGCCTCGGGCGACTGGACGAGCGCGCGCACCAGCAGCCACTGCCGCTCCAGGTCGATGCGCACGAAGGAGCGGCCCGATCGAGCCAGCCCGTCGGCGCCGAAGCGGATGAAGCCCGGGGTCGGTACGCTGCGCCCGTCCGGCGTCACCGAGTAGAGGAGGAGGTCGGCGTCGCGCCCGGTGCGGTGCGACCGATGGCCGGAGGACTCGCCGCCCCAGCGGGCCGACAGGTCTCCGACGACCAGGGCGCCCCGCCTCGCGCGCTGGAGACGCGGAGGCCGCCGCCTCGATGGCCGCTACCAGGCGCGGGTTGCCCCAGCGCACCGCGTCCTCGCGCAGGCGGCGATAGCCCTCGCCGCGCGCCGGCAACGCCCGGGCGTCGGTGATCACCCCGCGGTGGGGCACGCCCACCGAACCGCGCAACGCCGGCGCCAGCGGGGTCGGCGAGCCCAGACAACCCGCACAGGCGAGGCACATCGCCAGCCACGCGCAGAGCTGGGCGGCCACGCCGGCGCGGCTGCGCGCGGGCGCGGTGGCGACGATCGCGTCCATGGCGAGCCGCTCCGAGACCACGATGGGCGCAGCCTAGCCGCGCGTGCCGATTGAGCAACTTCGAGTAACATCGCGCGCCATGAACGCGCCCCCGACACCGGCCGCCGGCGGCTATCGCCAGCCCGCGGAATGGGAGCCGCACCGCGCCACCTGGCTGGCCTGGCCCAGCCACGCCGAGCTGTGGGCCGAGGCGCTGGGCGAGGTGCGCGCCCTGTTCGTCGAGCTTGCCGCGCCCTCTCCGGCGCGCAGGAAGACGACGGGGGCGCGACGGCGAGGCGCTGGAGGTGCTGGTGCCCGACGCGGACAACGAGCGCCTGGCCGGAGATGCCCTCCAGGGCACGGGCGCGCGCCTGCACCGCGTCGCCTTCGGTGACATCTGGATGCGCGACATCGCGCCCATCTTCGTGCGCGGCCCTCCGGCGTGGCCGCGGTGCGCTTCGCCTTCAACGGCTGGGGCGGCAAGTATCAGCTCCCCGGTGACGACCAGGTGGCGGCGCGCGTGGCCGAGCGCTCCGGGCTGCCAGCGTTCCAGTTCCACCAGGTGCTCGAGGGCGGGGCGCTGGACACCGACGGAGACGGCACCTTCCTGACCACGCGCCAGTGCCTCCTCAACGCCAACCGCGCCGGCCAACCGAGCGAGGCGGCCATGGAGGCCGTGCTGGCGGTGGCCCTCGGTGCTCGTGCCGTGCTCTGGCTCGACCGCGGCCTGGAGAACGATCACACCGACGGGCACGTCGACACGCTCGCTCGTTTCGTCCGGCCCGGCTCGGTGGTCTGCATGCGCCCCTCGTCCGGCGATCCGAACGAGGCGGTGCTCTCGGCCATCGCCCGCGACCTCGGCGAGATGCGAGATGCGGCGGGAAGACGCCTGGAGGTGTTGCAGATCCCCTCGCCCGGCCTCATCCAGGGAGAGGACGGCCGACCCATGCCAGCGAGCTACGTCAACTTCTACATCGGCAACCGCGCGGTGGTGGTGCCCACCTACGGCTCGCCGCACGACGACGCGGCGGTGGCCGCGCTGGCCGCGCTCTTCCCCGGCCGGCGCACCGTCGGGGTTGCGGCGCGCGCCCTGCTCGGCGGCGGCGGCGCCTTCCACTGCATCACCCAGCAAGAGCCAGCGCCAGCGCCGGCGGCGGAGGCGACATGAAGAGCGAGATCGAGGGCAAGCGCATGGTCACCGTGGCCGCCATCCAGGCGCCGCTCGGCGACGACCGCGCCACCAACGTGCAGCGCATCGAGCGGCTGGTCCGCGAGGCGGCCGGGCGGGGAGCGCAGATCATCCTGCCGCCGGAGCTCTTCGAGACCCCCTACTTCTGCCGCGAGGAGCGGGAGGAGCTCTTCGACCTGGCCCGCACGGTGGAGGGCAATCCGACCATCGAGCGCTTCGCTGCCGTGGCCCGCGAGCTCGGCGTGGTCATCCCCATCTCCTTCTTCGAGCGCGCCGGGCAGGCGCACTACAACAGCGTGGCCGTGCTCGACGCCGACGGGAAGAACCTCGGCGTCTACCGCAAGAGCCACATCCCCGACGGGCCCGGCTACGAGGAGAAGTTCTACTTCCGGCCCGGCAACACCGGCTTCAAGGCCTTCGCCACGCGCCACGCCATCATCGGTGTGGGCATCTGCTGGGACCAGTGGTTCCCGGAGTGCGCACGGGCCATGACGCTCCTCGGCGCCGAGGTCCTCTTCTACCCCACCGCCATCGGCTCCGAACCGGAGCAGCCCGACCTCGACACCAAGGACCCCTGGCAGCGGGTGATGATCGGGCACACCGTGGCCAACGTGGTGCCCCTGGTCGCCGCCAACCGCATCGGCGTCGAGGACGGGCAGCAGTTCTACGGGTCGTCCTTCATCGCCAACCACCGCGGTGACAAGGTGGCGGAGCTCGGACGCAGCGACGAGGGCATCATCGTCGCCAGCTTCGACCTCGCCGAGGTGCGCCGGAACCGCGCCGCCTTCGGCCTCTTCCGCGATCGCCGCCCCGAGCTCTACGGCCCGCTGGGCACCGCCGACGGCAGCAGCCCCGGCTGACGGCAGCCATCGCCGTCATCCGCGCAGGTAACCGACGACCTTGGCCTCGATGGCCTGCGCCGTCTCCTCGGTGGCAAACGACGCCGCCAGCGAGAGGTTGCCGGCGCTGCGGGTCAGGTACCCCTGCTGGACGAAGGCGGCGAAGGCGTTGGCGATCACCGGCCGCGAGACGGCCTCGCTGCGCTCCACCTCTCCGCCAAGGAACATCTGCTCGCCGACCTGCAGGGCGCGGGCGAAGAGATCCTTTTCCGCCATCTCTCCGCGCAGCAGCACGCGCGCGGCCCGGGCGGCGATGCGGTAGCTCTCCAGGAAGTTCGTCAAGACCGCGGCGTAGAAGGCCAGCCAGCCCCGCCCGTCCAGCCCGTCGTGGCCAGGCCCGATGCGGACGCTGCCGCCGGGGTCCGCGCCGCGCGACAGCTCGCCCGAGGCGTCCATGTCGTTCAGCGTCTCCTCGAAGATGCGCTCGAAGCCGGCGTCGGCTCGGAACATGAACTCCAGCTTGAAGAGCCGCGACAGCGACTGCACCCGGTCGCGCAGAGCGGCCAGCGGCTGCGCCTCGTTGCCTCCGCCGAGCAGCGAGCGAAAGGCGACGGCGATGAGCGCGCGATCGGCGAAGAGGTGCACGATCATGTTCTTGGACAGATCGAGCATCAGGCGCTGGTCGTCGGGCACGGTGTAGATGACGTCGTCCCCGGTGTAGATGCGTGCCCGCCGGCGCGCCTTGCCGGTCAGGGTGTCACCGGGGACGTGCTGACGGATGAGGCCTCCGCGCACGTAGACCGTGGCGGCGTCGCGGATGGACTGCTCGCGCAGCTCGGCGCCGCGCATGAGCGAGGGGCTGGTGCGCGCGCCGAGGCGCCGCACCAGGCGCGCCAGCCGCGCGCACTGCTCGACCAGCGCCAGGTGGGCGATGCCGCGCCCGGGGTGGCAGAGGAGCACGGTGGCCACCAGCGAGCCGGGCGTGACCGCGGTGACGCGGTTGATCTCGCTCATCGCCTGGTGCGCGAGGCGGGTGACCAGCGAGCGGCGCCTGGCCGGGAGCAGGTCGGTGCCCAGCCCCATGGAGGTGCGCAGCTCGTCGAGGTCGATGACCTTGCCGAACTGCACGTTGGCGCGCCCGTACTTCTCGCGGAGCAGCTCGCCGATCTTGAGCAGCGCGGCGGCATCCTCCTTGCGCTTCTCTCCGCCGGAGAGCTCGCGCGCGTAGGAGCCCTCCTCCATCATCCGCTCGTAGCCGATGCTCACCGGCACGAAGGAGACGGTGCGCCCCTCCAGCCCGAGCGCGGCGTCGACGAGCATGTTGAGGAGGCCGAGCATGGGCGGGAGCAGCTTGCCGGTGCGCGAGCGACCGCCTTCGAGAAAGAACTCGATGGCGAAGCCATCGCGCAGCAGGCGCCGCACGTAGGCGTCGACGACCGCGGTGTAGAGGCGGTCGCCCTTGAAGTTGCGACGGATGAAGAAGGCGCCTGCGCGCCGGAAGAGCGGCCCGACCGGGAAGAAGTCGAGGTTGTCGCCGGCGGCCACCACCGGGACGCTGACGGCGTGCTTGCGCAGCACGTACGAGAGGAGGAGGTAGTCGACGTGGCTCTTGTGCTGGGCAGGAAGATCACCGAGCCGCGCCGCGCCGCCTCGCGCACGCGCTCCATGCCCTCCACGTCCACGTCGACGCCGGCGTAGACGCGATCGACCAGCGTGTCGGCCGCCACCTCCAGCCCGCGCAGGGTGGCCGGGTCGGGCGTGGCGGAGAGCTCGCGCAGCATGTCGCGCGCCTTGTCGGTGAGCAGGGCGCGCTGCGCCTCGCCCGGGCCGGCCATGTCGCGGAGGATGGCGGCCAGCTTCGGCGAGCGCAGCACCTCCTCGCGCACCCGATCGGCGGGCTTCTGCGCCGGGCCGACGATGGCGCGCCGCTCGCGCTCCAGCTTGGCCAGCAGCGCGTACGTCACCCGCCGCACGTCGACCGCATCGTCGCTCTGCAGCAGCTGGCGGAGGACGAGCGGCTCGCCGGCGCGCAGCACGCAGTTGTCGTGGTTGAGGAGGTACTGCGCCGCGGCGCGCAGCTCCCCCGGGAAGTCGGCGGGCCCGAAGAGGGTGTCGACCAGGGAGAAGCCGCGCCGCTCGGGCCGCTGCGTCCACACGAAGGTCTGGGGGACCATCACGATGTCCCGCCCGCTGCGCGCCAGGTCGAGGAGCACGCGCAACAGCTCGTCGCCGTCGCTGCGCCCGCGGTGCGTGCCCTGCGAGAAGGCGCTGGGGGGACGCTTCATGAACAGCGCCGCCGAGCCGCCACCCTCGATGGTGTCGCGCAGGCGCTGGGCGTCGCTCTTCCGCCACAGGTTCGCCGTCCACGGCTCGACCCAGGCCCCGAGGTGGTTGGCGAAGCCGATGCGGGGCAGCGCCAGGCGGCGGGTGAGCGCGTCCAGGGCGAGCAGGTCGAGCAGCAGGACGTTGCGCAGCACGTAGACCACCGAGCCGCGCTGCTGCGCCTCCCGCACCGCGCGCTCCCACGCGGCGTCGATCTTCACGTGGCGGAAGAGGCGCTCGTAGGGCCGCGACTCCAGCCAGGAGCCGATCCCGTGCGACGCCAGCGCTCGACTGTCGGGAGTTGCCAGGGTCTCTCCTCGCGGGGCTGCGCTCGATGGCCCGCTCGCCGGGACACGCGCCACGCGTGCAAGGCAGGCGCGGCCGACTCCGGGGCATAGCGCAAAAGAGGACGGTGGTCGGCCTCATTTCGATGGCGCGCTCGCGCCCGTCCCCGGCGGCCGCGCCGAATGGGATGCTGCGACGCGCCGATGGGACTATGACGAGGCCGTCCCATGGCCGAAGGCGACGACGCACCTCGGGATCCCGATCGCCACGGCGGCGGCCACGGCGACGAGCCGCCGGCGCAGCAGGGCTCGCGGCGCCAGGAGGCGCCACGGAACGCGCCCATCCGTGTCGGTCCGGCGCGGCCGCTTCGCGCCGGCCGCCTGCGCGGCGATGACGCGTCCCCGGGCGACATGCGCGACGACGATGGAAGCTCGCTGGCCTCGCGGCTCGGCTGGGTGGGCATCGCCGCCGGCCTGGCGGTGATGATCTTCTTCTCCTGGCGCGCGCTGCGCGACGACGACCCATCGCCGCCGAACGAGGTGCCCGACGACGAGCCGCTCGTCGCCGACGCCGCGGCGGCGGTGCCGGCGCTGCCGCCACGCTGCAGCGAGCCCGAGCAGGCGGGGCTGCTGGTCGGCGAGCCCCCGAAGGCGCGGCCGCCGCCAGTGGCCCTTGCCGGCGACGAGATCGAGCCGGAGCGCGATGACGAGCTGGCGCCGTTCGCCGTGGAGATCGGCGAGGCAGCGGTCTATGGCGGCGGCTTCGCGGCGGGCACGCTGCGCGACGCCGAGGGTGGCTCGGTGGCCATGGTGGCCACGCTCGGGATCGATGGGTCGGGGGGCAAGCTGGTGCGCCTCGGCCGTTCCCGCGGCGACCTGGAAGCGCCGGTGGTCGCCGGCGCCGGCAAGAGCGTGCTGGCCGCCATGGTCGAGCCCAACGCCGGCGGGCGAGCGATCAAGATCGCGCGCGTGACCGGCGCCGAGGTGGCCTGGGGGCCGGAGCTCACCGAGGGGCGCGACGAGTCGCTGGCGGTCGATCTCTCCGTCTCGGGGGCGCGAGCGCTGGTCGCCTGGGACGACGTGAGCCGTGATCACGAGCGGGGCACGGTGCTGGTGGCCTCGTTCGACCACGAGACGATGCAGTCGGTGACCCCGGCACGGCCGGTCACCGGTGAAGGCATCGACGCCGATTCGCCGCGCCTGGCGCGGCGGCCCGGCGGATGGTGGCTGGCCTACGTGGCGCGCGCCGAGAGCAAGCCTGCCGCCGACGGCAAGAAGAAGCCGCCCAAGGACCAGGCCGACGACGACGAGTCCGAGGCCCGCGGCGGTCAGACCATCGAGCAGGCGTGGCTGGAGGTGGTGCCGCTCGATGAGAGCGCGGTGCCCATCGGCGCAGCGCAGCGCATCACCCCGCGCGACGGTCACGTGCTGGCCTTCGACATCGAGGCCGGCGACGACGGCTCGGTGCTGGCCGCCTGGCGTGACGACGACACCCCCACCGGCTCGAGCGGAGGGACGGTGAGCCTGGCGCGCGTCTCGGCCGGCGGCGGGGCCGCCAGCACGCAGGTCATCGCCGACGAAGGCGTGGGGACCGGCGTGCCCTCGCTGCTCCCGGGCTGGGTGGCGGTGTCCGGCGTCAGCGGCGCCAAGCGCCTGGCGGCGATGAGCCCGAGCGGCGCGCTCCTGGACGCACTGGCACCGGAGGCCTCGCTGGGCAGCGCCGAACCGGTGGCGGCGAGCAACGGCAAGCTGCTCCTGGTGCGTCACCTCGGACGGGCGGTGCGGCTCTCCGTGGCCACCTGCGCGGCCGCGCCCTCGCCTGCGCCCTCCGTCAGCGCCAGCGCGGCGGCACCCGGCGCGAGCAGCGCGGTGGCGCCGGCGGGCTCGGCCAAGCCGGCGCCCTGATCGGCGCGCGCGTCAGACCTCGGGGAACCAGCAGGCCACCCGGTGCTGGCCGGTGGGCACCAGTCGGTCGAGGGGCGGCGCCTCGGTGTCGCACTTGCCCTTCTGCGCCTTGGGGCAGCGCGGATGGAAGACGCAGCCCGGCGGTGGATCGAGCGCGCTCGGCGGTTCCCCGGAAAGCAGGAGACGCTTGCGCGGGGCCGGCGGCGCCTCGGTGGCCACGCGCGGCTCGTCCTCCTTTCCCGGAGCCTGCTCGGCGGCCGGCGGCCGCGAGCCCGCGCCTCGTGGGATGGAGGCGAAGAGCGCGCGCGTGTAGGGGTGCCAGCGCCTCTCCATCACCTCGCCGGCAGGACCGATCTCCACGATGCGGCCCAGGTACATGACCGCGATGCGATGGCTGACCCAGGAGACGACACGCAGGTCGTGGGAGATGAAGAGCAGGCTCAGCGACAGCTCCGCCTGCAGCTCCTCGAGCAGGTTGACGATCTGTGCCTGCACCGAGACGTCGAGCGCGCTCACCGGCTCGTCGCACACCAGCAGCTCCGGGCCGACGGCCAGCGCGCGGGCGATGCCGATGCGCTGCCGCTGACCGCCGGAGAACTCGTGCGGGTAGCGGTCCATCATCTCCGGCGACAGGCCGACCTTGCCGAGCATGGCCGCCACGCGGTCGTAGAGGTCGGCGCGCGAGCTGGCCAGGCCGAAGATGGTGATGCCCTCACCCACGATGTCGCGCACCGTCATGCGCGGGTTGAGCGAGGAGTACGGGTCCTGGAAGACGATCTGCATGCGCCGGCGCACGGCGCGCAGCTCCGGCCCGGGCATGCGGGTGATGTCCTTGCCGTCGAGCAGCACCCGCCCGAGCGTCGGCTCCACCAGGCGCAGCACCGTCCGCCCGAGCGTGCTCTTGCCGCAGCCGGACTCGCCCACCAGACCGAGCGTCTCGCCGCGCCGCATCCAGAACGAGACGCCGTCGACGGCGTGCACGAAGCGCTGGCGATCGAAGAGCCCGCCCGGGACCGGGTAGAGCTTGGAGAGCTTCTGCACCTCGAGCAGCGGTCGGTCGACGGAGCCGCTCATGATGCCGGCTCGGGGACGAGCTCAAGGGCGGGCGCCGGCGCCGGCGCCCGAGGGTCGTGCAGGAAGCAGCGCGCCGACCCCTCGGCGACGGGGTAGAGCGACGGCCTCTCGGTGGCGCAGCGCGCGAAGCGCTCCGGGCAGCGTGGCTCGAAGCGGCAGCCTGGCGGGGTGTGGCGCAGATCGGGCAGCGATCCCTCGATGGTCGGCAGGCGCCGTTTGTCCTCGGTGCGGCTGCGACGGCTGACGCCCAGCGGGGGCACGCTGCGGAGCAGCGCGCGCGTGTAGGGGTGGCGCGGCACCGCCAGCAAGCTGGCGGCCGCCCCACGCTCCACCACCTGCCCGGCGTAGAGCACCACCACCTCGTCGGCGAGCTCGCCGACCAGCACCAGGTCGTGACTGATGAGCAGCAGCGCCGTGCCCGTCTCCGCCTGCAGGCGCGCGAAGAGGTCCAGGATCTGCGCCTGGGTGGTGGTGTCGAGCGCCGTGGTGGGCTCGTCGGCGACGAGCAGCGCCGGCGTGTTGACGGTGGCCATGGCGATCATCACCCGCTGGCGCATCCCGCCCGAAAGCTCGTGCGGGTAGCGCCCGGCGATGTGCTCCGGCGAGGGCAGCCCGACGTGGCCCAGCGCAAGGACCGCCTTCTGCCAGGCGGCGCGGCGCGAGAGGTCGCCGTGCAGGCGAACCGCCTCGGCGACCTGCGCGCCCGCGGTGTACACCGGATTGAGCGAGGTCATCGGCTCCTGGAAGATCATCCCCACCTTGCCGCCGCGCACCCGGTAGAGCTCGCGCTCGGGCAGCTGCAGGAGGTCGCGCCCCTCGAAGACCACGCTGCCGGACTCGATGCGCGCCGGCGGCGTCGGCAAGAGGCGCAGCAGCGCGTGGGCGGTGACGCTCTTGCCGCACCCCGACTCGCCGACCAGCGCCACCGTCTTGCCCCGCTGGACTTCGAACGACACGCCCTCCACCGCGCGCAGCACGCCGCCCTCGGTGGCGAAGCTGACCGAGAGGTCCGTCACCTCGCACAGCGCGCTCTCGGTCATCGCAGGTAGACCTCGAGGCGCGGCGGCTGCCCGTCACTGCGACCGCTGGTGAACACGGCGCCGAACGGGTCCTCGCCGCTGGCCAGCACGGCGATGCCGTGTTCGCCGCGCGGACGCTTCGCCCAGCCGCGCACGATGTGCGTCACCTCGAGGCGCAGCGGCCCCGGCGGGGCGGAGCGCAGCGTGGCCGCCAGCGCGGGCAGCCCGAGGCGCGGCTGCCGTGCCCAGGTCGCGCTCTCGGCGGACCACGGCTCGAGGACCCGCGCCAGCTCGACGCGCACCGGCCCCTGCACCGGCGGCGCACCGGCCAGCGGCTCGAGCACCAGGAACGCTGCCTCCACCTCGGCGGCGTCCGACCAGCGTGGCGCGTAGCGCAGCAGGAGCACCGTGCTGCCGCGGGCCGCCTGCCCGAGCGCGCTGGCCTCGGGCCTGGCGTCCTCGGGACCGCGCGCGCAGAGGACCGCGCGCACCCCGGGCGCCACCCCCGGCCGCGCCGAGTCGCCGCTCGCCGGCGCGGCGCCGGCGATACGGCAACGGCCGACGACGCACGAGCTCCCGGCGGCGCAGGCACCTCCCCGCTCGCAGGGCGCGCCTGCCCGCCCGGCGGCGGACGCGCAGCCCACCGCGAGCCAGCATGCGAGGAGGCAGACGGCACGCGCGATCGACAACGCGCGGACGATAGCGCATCGGCGCCGGCTGCGCTGTCGACCCTGCTCGCGCGCTGCCGGCTGCGCCGTGGACCTTCTTCGCGTACTGCCGGCTGCTACACTGCGCAGGTGTCGAACGGTGACCGGGGCCCGACCCGGCTCGCAGCGCGCGCCGTCTCCGTCGCCTTGCTGGTGCTCGGCGCCGTGGGCGTGGGGTGCCGCGGCGACGGCGCAGCGCTCGGCGGCGCGTGCAAGGCGGACGGCGACTGCGCCAGTGGCCTGCTCTGCCACGCCGAGCAGTGCCTGCAGCAGGGGAACGTGGAGGCCATGCGCAAGGCTGCCGCCGCGCCGGCAGGCGAGGGCCCGGAGCGCAAGGTCGGCGACCACCTGGAGGTGGGGTGGAAGGGCGCCTGGAAGCCGGCGGTGATCATCGGCGTCGTGGCCGCGGGGAGCTACCGCGTGCACTACGAGGGGCACGACGCGGAGTGGGACGAGGTGATCGGCGAGTCGCGGATCAAGGGCGGCGCGCGCAAGCGACGCGACGCGGCGGTGGTCGCGCCCTAGCTCGGCCAGGGCGCGCCGCGTCCGTCGACGAAGCTCGTCACTCGCCCGCCTCGCGCGGCAGCTCGCGCGGCGCGTCGGGGTTCCTGGGGATGCTGCGCACGCGCTCGAAGTTGCGCACCGGATCGACGACCTTCACCTCGCCGAAGCGGCTGAGCAGCGGGCCGATCCTGTCCGCGTCGCCCGCCACCACCACCAGCGCCTGCGCATCTCGGAGGTTCTCCGCGGCGGCGCGGGCGGCGAGCGGCGGCGTCACCTCGCGCAGCTCCCGCCGGTAGCCGTCGTAGTAGTCGTCCGGCAAGCCCAGCGTACGCAGCGAGACCACCTCGTCGGCGACGGCGCCGATGGTCTCGATGCGGATGGCCAGGGTGTCGCCGAGGTAACGGCTGGCCGTCTCCACCTCCTCCGCCGAGGGCGGGCCCTGGCCGATGGCGTGCACGTGGGCCAGCAGCGCCTCCAGCGCCAGCCCGGTCTTGGGCGTCTGGGTGCCGGCGTGCGCGATGAACGGCACCGGCCCGTTGGCCACCTCCACCAGGCTCGACCAGGTGGTGTAGGCCAGCGACTGCTTCTCGCGCACGTCCACGAAGAGACGGCTGGCGACGCCGCCGCCGAGCACCTGGTTGGCGACGGCCGTCTCCGTCCACGCCGGGCTCTTCCGCTCCGGGCCGAGCAGGGCCACGTAGATGTCGCTCTGCTTGCTGTTGGGCCGGTGCACCACGGTGATCGGGCGCTGCCCCTGGGGAACGGGCGCGGTGAAGATCAGCGGCGGTGGGTCGCCCCCGTGGAAGCCGGTGAACGCCTTGTCGACGGCGTCCTTGGCCAGGGCGGCCGTGGTGTCTCCGGCCACGACCACGAACATGTTCTTGGGCACGTAGAAGCGCTGGTGGAAGCTCCTGCAGTCGGCCACGGTGAGCTTGTCCAGCTCCGGCCCGGTGGCGTCGTAGGCCGCGTACGGGTGGCGCTCTGCAGGGAGCGTGAAGAGGTCGCGCCACAGGACCATCGACGCCGCCCAGCGGCCGCTGGTGCGCGCGGCGTTGGCGACGCGCTCGGTCTCGCGCTTCTTGAGGCGCCCCAGCTCGGCGGCGTCCAGGCGCGGCCGCGTGACCACCGTGGCCAGCAGGGAGAGCGCCTCGGCCATGGCGTCCTTGGTCACCGCCAGGCCGAGCGTGGTCTTGTCGGCGCGGGTGTCGATGGACAGGCTGCCGCCGAGCGACTCGATGCGTGAGAGCAGCTCCCGGCTGCTCATGTTGCCGGAGCCGCCGTCCTTGAGGAGCTCACCGGTCAGCGCCGCCAGCCCCGGGCGCTCCCCGTCGGCGGAGCGACCACCGAGGACCACCACCCGCAGCTGCACCAGCGGCAGCGTCTTGCTCTCCACCGTGGCCAGGCGCATGCCGCCGGCCAGATCGACCCACGTCGGCTTGGGCACCAGGAAGGCGCGCGGTGGGCCGCTGGGCGGCGGGGCCTCGACGGTCGAGCTGGTCGCCGGAGTTGGTGGAAGCTGCTTGCCGGCTCCGTGCGTCCCGCCTGGCGGCTGCGCATCGGGCGGCCCGCCGCCGCCGCAGGCCGACGCGGAGACGATGCAGGCCAGCAGGGCGAGCGCGCGCGCCGCACCCCGACTCCCGCGGATGGGCGATCTCATGGCTTCTTCTTCTTGGCCGGCGTGGCGGATGGCTTCTTCGCGTCCTTGCCGTCCTTCTTGGCGTCCTTGCCGCCGTCCTTCTTCGCGTCCTTGCCGCCATCCTTCCTGGCGCCCGCCTTGTGGCCGCTGCCGTCCCCGCCTCCGGTCCCCGCGCCGGCGCCCCCGCCCTTGCCGCTGCCGCTCGAGGCAGGGGCCGTTCCCGAAGCACCAGCGACTTTCGAGGCCCCGGGCTTGGCCTGCACCGCCGCAGCATCGGCGGCGTACGTCTCGACGATGGTGCGGCGGGTCGGCCCCAGGTACTGCGCGGCCACGCGCTCGATGTCCTTCTTGCCCACCGCCAGGTAGCGCTCGCTCTCCTCGTTGATGGTCCGCGCGTCGCCGTGGAACACCTCGTACTGGCCGAGGCGGGTGGCGCGATCGAGGTTCGATTGCAGCCCGAGCACCAGCGACGCCTGCGCGCGGCGGCGCACCTTCTCCAGCTCGGCGTCGCTCGGCCCGCGCGTCGCCAGCGCCTTGACCTCGGCCTCGATGAGCTTCTCGGCGTCGCCGACCTTGGCGCCCTGCGCCAGCTTGGCGTCGATGGTGAAGAGATCGGGCCCGCGGCGATCCTCGGTGAACGCCGAGACCTCCACCGCCAGCGCCTTGTCGCGCACCAGCACCTGGTGGAGGCGCGAGCTCTCGCCCTCGCCGAGCAGGAGCGCACACATCTCCAGCGCGTAGTGGTCGGCGTGACGCGCCGGGGGAATGGCCCAGCCGTAAAGGACGCCGGGGGCGCGGGCGAACGAGTCCTTGAGGACAGCGGTGCGCTGGCTGGTCTGCTCCGGGAGCGCCTGCTCCTCGAAGCGCGGGACGTCGCTCTTGCGCGCGGAGCCGAAGTACTTCTGCACCAGGGCCATGGCCTCGGCCGGGTCGAAGTCACCGGCGATGGTCAGCACGGCGTTGTTCGGCGCGTAGTGCGAGGCGAAGAACTCCTGCACCCACTCCAGCTTGGCGCCTTCCAGGTCGGCCATCGATCCTATGCCGGTGTGCTCGTACGGCCAGTACCCCTGGTAGACGAGCTCCTGCAGGCGCAGCGCGCTCGGCATGTAGGCCACGTTGGAGACGCGCATGCGGTACTCCTCCTGGACGACCTTGCGCTGGTTGTCGAAGTTGTCCGCCGTCACCGCCAGCGACTTCATCCGGTCGGCCTCGAGCCAGAGCGCCAGGGCCAGCTCGTTGGCCGGGAGCACCTGGTAGTAGTTGGTGCGGTCGGTGCTGGTGGTGCCGTCGGCGATGCCCCCGTGGCCGGAGACGAGCTTGAAGTGCTCGCCCTTCTGCAGGTTCTTGCTGCCCTGGAACATCATGTGCTCGAAGAGGTGCGCGAAGCCGCTGCGGCCGCGCTGCTCGTTGCGTGAGCCGACGTCGTAGGTCAGCGCCACGGCGACCGTCGGCGCGGTGCGGTCGACGTTCATCACCACGCGCAGCCCGTTGTCGAGCTTGGCGCGCTCGATGCTCAGCGCCAGGCGCAGCGCGGTGGCCGGCGGCGGCGGGACCTCGGGCACCGCCGGGTGCACGGGCGCAGGCGCGGCGTGCGCCTGCTTGGCGCCCGGCTTGCCGCTCGGCTTGGCGGGCTTCTTCTTGGCCGCGCCCTTGTCGGGCTTGGGCTTCTTGTCGCTCTTCTTCTGCTGCTGGGCGACGGCGCCACGCCGCGCGCCTGGGCTCTCGCCCGGGACCCGCTGCGCCGCCACGGGCGCGGCCCGGAGCGAGGCGGTGACGGCGAGCAGCGCGGCCAGCCCGCGCACGACAAGACGGCGATTCACGGACCGGGCTTAGCACGGCCCCCTCGCGATGGCGCCCGCGGGTGCCCGCTTTTCCCTGGCGGGCAAAGCGCAGTACGCTGCCTCGCCGCGCGGAGGACCCAACGCCCATGAATCTCGACGCCATCGTCAGGCCGCTCATCGCCTCGCTCGTCTTCGTGGGCGTTGGCTGCATCATCTTCATGGTTGCGTTCTTCGTGATGACCAAGCTCGCGCCGTTCTCGGTGCGCAAGGAAATCGAGGAGGACCAGAACACCGCCCTGGCCATCGTCATGGGCGCGGTCATCCTCGGGCTGGCGGTGATCATCGCCGCCGCCATCCACGGCCCGGCCTGAGGGCCTACGCGTGGGCGGCCGCAGCATGGCCTCGCCGTCGCTGACTGGAGCCGCGCCGCAGCCCGCCACCGCGGCTCGCAGCGCTGCGGCCTCGGCGTGGATCTGGGGACCACGCGCCGACGTGGCCATCTTCGGTGGCTCGGCGCTGCTCGCGCTCTCCCTGGCCTGGGCCGCTTCGCGCCTCGGTCATGCCGGCGAGATGCCGGCCTGGGGGTGGCTGGTGCTGGTGGTCGGCGTCGATGTGGCGCACGTCTGGAGCACGCTCTTCCGCACCTATCTCGACGGCGCCGAGCTGCGACGGAGGCGAGCTCTCTACCTGGCGGTGCCGCTCTGCTGCTGGGTGGCGGGCGTGGCGTTGTACCTGGTCTCGCCGCTCACGTTCTGGAAAGCGCTGGCCTACGTCGCCGTCTTCCACTTCGTGCGCCAGCAGGTGGGCTGGGTGGCCATCTACCGGGCGCGGGCCGGCGACCGGTCGCGCGCCGCACGCTGGCTCGACGAGGCGGTGGTCTGGGCAGCCACCGGCTGGCCCCTCCTCTACTGGCACACCCACCTGCCGCGCTCGTTCCGGTGGTTCGTGGAGGGCGACTTCTTCGACCTCTCCGCGCTGCGGCCGCTGCTCGGCCCGGCGCTGGCCGTCTACGCCGCGCTGCTCACGGCCTACCTGGCCCGGGCGGTGGTGCGCGCGGCGCGCGGCGCGCTCGACATCGGCAAGCACATGGTGGTGGCCACCACTGCGGCCACCTGGTTGGTGGGCATCGTCG
>JBBJMR010000192.1:0-16924 GCA_037720395.1 Polyangiaceae bacterium | reverse complement strand
GCGCCGACGTTGAAGATCTGGATCACGCCCTTGGCGTCGGTGGCGATGCTCGAGAAGTTGGCGCTGTTGAAGATGGCGCTCTGCAGCGCGCCGGTCTCGAGGAGAGCCTCGGCGTGCCGCGCCTCGACGATGACCTCGGCGGCCTCTGCTTCTGCAGTGCGTGGGGCGGCAGCAGTCATGGGACCTCCGATCGCGACGCGAACACGCTCGACACTTCCGCGGAGGGCAGCTGCGTTCGACCCGCGCGTACGACACCGGCGCGTTCGCGTGCCGGGACACCGCCCTGGAGGACGCTCGGAGGTTCGACGCACGCCACCCCTCGTCGACGGTCCCACGCGCGCGCGTGGCACGGCAACTCAATTCGCGTGCGAATACGCGCGTGGCCATGCATTGACCGTTCGCGCATGATTGGCACTGAGGGAAGCGTGTCCAATGTGCGCTGGCCGGATGCGTCCAATGTTGGCCGCTGTGGCGCACTGTCGAACGCCCCGGGCACTCACCGGCCTGCCCCATCGGGGCAAGCCGCGGCCCCCAGCGGCGCTCAGGCCTCGACCAGGATCCCGTGCCGGCTCTCGCTGGGCCTGTCGTGCCTGGGCACGCTGGCGAAGCGCGCCGTGAGCCCGCGCCACTCCACGCTCGGCTCTCCGGCGAGGAGGCGCTGGTAGAGGCCGCTGGCGTGGGTCATCGGGCATCCGAGCGCCTCGCGCAGGAAGGTGAGCGACACCGCGGTGGCGTAGTTCGCGGCCACCTGGCGCCCGTCCTCGGCGACGACGGTGACCTTGAACGTGTCGTCGTCCCTCCTTGCCGCGCGATCCGGATCGGTGAGCACCAGGTGCAGGGCGCGGATGGTGCGCGCCGGCGGCGCGAGCGTCACGCGCAGCTCGGTGAGCGGCGCCGCCCAGCGCCACACCTCCTCGCCGTCCGCCGCGGCCGCCTCGACGCGCTCCTTCTTCACCAGGTGCCCCTCCTGCACCAGCGCCGACAGCTCGAGCTCGTGCTCCGTCTTGCCCAGGAGGCGCCGCGCGTTCATCTCTGCCAGCGCGCGGAGCAGGACCTCGCGGTTGTGCGCCGCCTGCTCGTCACTGCGCTCGCGCGCCAGCAGCGCCTCGAGCTGCTCCACGGCGCGCTCGTGCTCGCCCATGGTGGCGTACAGATCGGCCAGCGTGCGGCGCGCGTCCACCAGGTCCGGCTGGCGGCGCAGCGCTTCGCGGTACGCGGCCACCGCGGCGCCCGGGTCCTTGCGCGCCTCGTGGGCCAGACCGAGCGCGTAGCTGGCGCGCCCGTCCTCGGGCGCGGCCGCGGCGGCGCGCTGCAGCCAGGTGACGGCCTTGTCGTAGAGGTGCTTGTCGTAGAAGACGATGCCCAGCTCTCGCAGCACGCGCGCGTCCTCCGGAGGCAGCCGGGACGCCTGCAGCAGCTGGAAGGCGGCGTCGTCCAGCTTCCCCACCGCGCGCAGCGATCGCGCGTAGGCCAGCCGCGCGTCGACCACCGAGCCGTCGATCTCCACGGCGCGGGCCAGCGCGCTCGCCGCCTCCGGGCCGTGGCCGATGGCGGCGAATGCCGTGCCCAGGCTGAGCCAGGCACCCTCGTCGTCGGGCTCGAGCTCGACGTGGGCGCGCAGGTCGGCGATGGCGGCGGCCGTGTCGCCGCGAGCCAGGGCGGACAGGGCGCGCGCCCTCGGGTCGTCGCTCTGCGGGTCGGCCATGTCGGCGACCCTAGTACAGCGGCGCGCGATTGTGGATTCCGAGCGCTGGCGCCCGGCGGTGCCAGGTCGGTCGCCTCCGCGGAAGGCTGGTGTTTCCGGGGCGGGCCTCGGGTAGCCTCGCGAGGCGCATGGGGCTGTCCGAAAACATCACGTTCTTCGCAGCCACCGACGTGGGCCGGGTGCGCGACCACAACGAGGACAACTACCTCGTCGACAAGAAGCTCTCCCTCTTCGTCGTCGCCGACGGCATGGGCGGCCACGCCGCCGGCGAGGTGGCCAGCGCCCTGGCGGTGCGCGTCATCCACGAGGAGCTCAAGAAGGAGCGCGAGCTCATCGAGGCCCACGGCAAGGGGACGAGCGGGCGCGGCTCGACGCGCGAGATCCTGGCCCTGCTGGAGCACGCCGTGCAGCGCTCCTGCGCGCGCATCCACGAGGAGGCCAAGGCCGACGCCAACAAGCGCGGCATGGGCACCACCCTCTCCGCCCTCCTCATCTGCGGCTCGCACGGGTTCATCGCCCACGTCGGCGACAGCCGCATCTATCTGCTGCGCAACGGTCGCATCCAGCAGGTGACGGAAGATCACACCGTCTACAACGAGCTCATCAAGCGCGGCAAGCTGACCAAGGATCAGATCGACAAGGTCGCGCAGAAGAACGCCATCACCCGCGCCGTCGGCGTCTACGAGCGGGTCGAGGTCGACACGCTGAACATCGAGGTCCTGCCCGGCGACCAGTTCCTGCTCGCCTCCGATGGCCTCCATGGCTACATCGCCCACACCGCCGAGCTCGAGCCGTACCTGGGCGACGAGGACGGCGACAAGGCCGCCAAGGACCTGATCGAGCTCGCCAACAAGAAGGGCGGCAAGGACAACATCACCGCGGTGCTGGTGCGCCTCGGCGAGGGCGACACCCACGACGGCGTGCGCGCCCGGCGCCTGGCCCTCAAGCGCGACGTCCTCGCCAAGATGCCGCTCTTCTCGCGCCTCCAGGAGCGCGAGCTGCTTCGCATCATGCAGGTCGCCGAGGTGCTGGAGTACCAGCCGGGGCAAGAGGTGGTGCACGAGGGCGAGAAGGGCGACGAGCTGTTCATCGTCCTGTCGGGGAGCGTGAAGGTCTCGCGCGGCGAGGCGGTGCTCAGCGACTTCGGGCCCGGCGAGCACTTCGGCGAGATGGCCCTCATCCGCTCCATGCCGCGCTCGGCCACGGTCACCGCCGAGACGCTGAGCGAGCTCATCGCCCTGCGCCGGGCCGACTTCTTCGAGATCCTGCGCAAGGAGCCGGGGCTGGCGGTGAAGCTGCTCTGGCAGTTCCTGGGCGTGCTCGCCGATCGCCTGGAGCAGACCTCCCGCGACCTGCAGGGCGCGCGCGAGGAGCTGGCCGCCGAGGACATCACCGACGCCATCTTCCCCGAGGCCGAGGACCCCATCTTCCCCGACCCCGAGGACTCCGCCGAGCCGCGCCTCTTCTCACCGCTGCCCGAGCCGCCGGCAGACGCCGGCGAGGGACCGTCCACCGGGCGCTGAAGTGGCCCGCGCAGCCGGCGCCGCACGACGGGCTCCGGTTGGGCGATTGACACCCTCGGTCCCGGGCCGCTAGCGTTCGCTCGGTAGCGACTTTCCCGTGCAGGGAGACGGCGTTACCTCGCGCCGCGCCTGCCGATCGATGCGATCCCCGAAGGTAAGCTTCGCCCCCTCGTGGCCCCGGAGGCATCCGGCAACGGGAAGCGTGGCCACGATGCTGGCGCTCCTGGCGTCGTTGGCGCCGTGCGCGCTGAGCGCGCCCGCGCGCGCCGACGAGCCGCGGAGCACCACCGAGCCGCGCGTCATGCGCGAGCCGGGCGAGGTGGTCGATGTCATCGACGCCTTCGACGACGGCGACCCCTTCGACGTCAGCGTCTCGCTGGGGTTCAACTACTCCACCAAGAGCGCCAAGGTCCTGCGCGAGACGACCATCGCCGAGGCAGGGCTGACCACCGGCGGGTTCACCTCGAACCAGATGAACGTGGCCGAGTACACGGAGACCACCTCGCGGCTCATCCCCGAGCTGCACATCGGCATCTACAAGGACCTGGCGGCGTACCTGCGCTTGCCCATCGTCCTCAACAACTCGCGTCGCCTGGAGTCGCTGGACGGCAGCGGCGAGCGCCTGGGCATCGTCTTCGCGGGCGCGCCCGGGGAGACCCTGGTGCGCTCGCTGCCCTTCGAGGGGCCGGATCGCAGCGGCGTGGAGTACCTGGCGGTGGGGCTGGAGTACGCCATCCTCAACCAGGCCCGCGATCGCACCAAGCCCACCTGGATGGTGGGCATCGAGGGGCGCTTCTCCGTCGGTGAGCCGATGCACGCCTGCAACCCGAACCCCGCCGCGGGCGAGGTGGAGTGCGCCGACCCCGGTGACGTCGACCGCAACGGCCAGCAGGACGGCGACCTGGAGTCGGTGAACGCTGGCAACGCGCGCGAGCCGGGCATCACCCGCGGCACGGCGGCGCTGGAGATCCGCACCATCCTGTCGCGGCGCGTGAAGTACATCGAGCCCTACGGCGGCTTCTCGGCGCTCTTCGAGTTCCCGCTCGAGTCCAGCGACTATGGCCTTTCGGACTTCGAGGGGTCGCTCGTCAACCACCCGCCGGTGGTGGGGACGATGATCTTCGGGATGATGATCATCCCCTGGGAGAACCGGGAGAAGTTCGGGCGGCTGACCTTCGATGTGCGCTTCACCGGCGAGTACCGCTCCGAGGGGCGCGACTACTCCGAGCTCTTCGATGCCCTGGGCTCCAGCGCGGCGCCCACCCTGCGCAACCCGCAGTGGGCCGAGTTCACCGGCAACCCGGACGCCGGCGCGGCCGGGGAGCCGGCATCGATCGTCGACGAGGGCTCGGAGAGGGTCTACTTCACCGGCCTCACCGACGTGCAGGCCTACGGGTCGTATCGCGCCTCGGCGTCGGCCACCTGGCAGGCCAGCCAGTACGTGAAGTTCACGGCCGGGGTCGGCTTCCGCCACGACCAGGCGCACGGCATCAGCGGCGATCAGCCCTGCAACCCGGACAACAAGAGCTCGGCACAGGCCGCCGGCCCCTGCAAGAGCGGGGACGAGACGCGCAACGAGCCGATCACCGCCACCGGGCAGCCGAACCCCAACTACCGCCCGACGATCAACGCCGTGGGCCGGCGGTTCGGCGTCGACGACAGCAACACCTTCGACGTCTTCGCCAGCGGCGTGGTCATGTTCTGATCGCAGAGCGCGGCCATGTCCCTCCGCCAACCTCTGCGCCTTGCCTCCGCCGCCGCGCTCGTCGCTGCAGTGCTCGGCGCCGCCTCGCCGTCGCACGCGCAGCCCGCCGCCGCGGCGGCGCCCGCCGGCGGCGCCAGCAGCGAGGGGCGGCGGGCCATCATCCTGCGCACGGTGATCGAGGAGCGCGGCCAGCGCCGCCTGCCGTCCGCCGAGGAGCCGGAGCTCCAGGCCATGGCGCAGATGCTCGACGGCCTGCTCGGGGACACCGCGCAGGACCTCGGCCTGTCGGTGGACCTCACCGAGCGCAGCGTGCCCGACCCCAGACGACTCGAAGAGACCGATCTCGCCGACGAGGCGCGCAAGCTCGACGGTGTGCTGGTGGCGCCGGTGCTGTCGCCCGAGGGGCGCGGGGTGACCCTGCGCCTGATCCTCGCCGACGCCGCGTCGCGGCCGCTGCGTGTGCGGGTCGAGCGCGTGGCGCGCGGGGACCTCCCGGTGCGGGCGGTGATCATGCTCCGCGACCTGGTCGGCGATGCGGGCTGCCCGCCCGGGTGCCGCCGCGGGGCCCGGCGACGGCGGCGCCAGCCCCAGGCTGGCCGGTGAGCTGGCCACGCCCGCGCGCAGCGCCGGTCGCGCCACCCTCGTCGTCAACGCCACCATCTTCGGCGGGCTGGCCGGGTATTCCGTGCAGCGCTCCAGTGGCTCGGACGACCCGCGCTTGCTCTACCCGCTGCTGGCCGTCGGTGCCGGCGTCGGCCTCGGGGGCTCGATGATCGTCTCCGAGGAGTGGGACGTGGGCATCGGCGACGCCTGGTACCTGGCCGCCGCCGCCTGGTGGCCCACGCTCGCCGGGCACCTCATCTACGAGGGCCGCTTCGCGGAGCACGCCGGCGACGCCGACAACGAGCGCTGGGCCTTCGGGCTGGTCAGCGGCACGACGGGCATCGCCATCGGCAGCGTCTTCCTGAGCATCAGCGGCGTGGGCGAGGGGGCGGCCATGCTGGCGCACTCCGGCGGCGGCCTGGGCGCCATGTTCGGTGGCCTGAGCGAGCTCTTCGCGCGCGGTGACATCTACCGCACCCCGTTCGCGGGCATCGGGTACGGCGCCGGCCTCGGCTGGCTGGCGGCTGCCACCTTCGCGCGGGTGCAGGTGCCCACGGCGCGCGTCCTGACCGTCGATCTCGGCGCCGTGCTCGGCGGCCTCGGCGGCGCAGCGCTCGCCAGCCCGCTGCTCTTCGACACCCCCGAGGCCGCCGAGCAACGCGGGTGGCTCGGGGCCACGGCCGGCGCGGCGGTCATAGGCGCCGGCCTG
Organism: Polyangiaceae bacterium; assembly: GCA_037720395.1. Taxonomy (GTDB): domain Bacteria; phylum Myxococcota_A; class Polyangia; order Polyangiales; family Polyangiaceae; genus JBBJMR01. Next base: position 10,679 of record JBBJMR010000192.1, on the reverse strand, counting down.
GCCTGGTGGCTGACGCGGCCGAGCAAGCCGGTACCGGGGGCCGAAGGCGGTCCCGGAGGCTCGCCGCCGGAGACCGGCTTGCTGGCCGGAGTCCGCGGAACCCCGCTGTTCGGTGTGATCGGTGAGAGCCAGGTGGCATCGGCGAGCGTGCCGATCTACGGGCTCGGCTGGCGCGGGCCGCTGCCTTGAGCCAGCCCCGCCGCCCCCCGCGATGAAGATCACCATCACCCGAGAGCAGTCCGGAGCGCGCCTCGACAAGCTCGTCGTCGATGCCGTGCCCGGCCTGGGCCGCGCCGGCGCCAAGCGGCTCTTCGCCAACGAGCGGGTGCGCATCGCGCGCGCCTACACGCCCGCCGCCGGCGACACCGCGCCCGGAGGCGCTGCGCCCGGCGGCGAGGCGCCCGGCGACCGCCAGCCGCGCTTCAGCACCGCTTCCAAGGGCGACGTGGCGGCCGTGGGCGACATCATCGAGATCGAGGTCGAGGCCGAGCCGAACGGGGCTCCGTTCGCCGACGCCGACGCGCCCCTGGTGGTCCTCTACGAGACGCCCGAGGTGGTGGTCATCGACAAGCCGCCCGGACAGGCCACCGCGCCGCTGGTGCCCGGTGAGCACGGGACCGTGGTCAACGCGCTGCTGGCGCGGTACCCCGAGATGTACGGCTTCGGCTTCTCCCCGCGCGAGCGCGCCGTCTGCCACCGCCTCGACACCGACACCAGCGGCGTGCTGGTCGCCGCGCGCAGCGAGGTGGCCTTCGCCGAGCTGCGCGAGGGGCTGGCGCAAGGCCGCTTCGACAAGCGCTACCTGCTGGTGTGCCCGGCCGCCGATCTTCCGGAGTCGGGCACCATCGAGATCCCGCTGGCGCCGCACCCCAAGGATCGCCGCCGCGTCTACCCCTGCATCCACCCGCGCGACGTGGCTCGTTACGAGCCGCGCCCGGCGTCCACCGCCTGGGCGCGGCTGGCGGTGGAGGGCGACTGGGCGCTGGTCGAGGCGCGCGTGGCCAAGGCTTCGCGCCACCAGATCCGCGCGCACTTCGCGGGCATCGACCATCCGCTGGCCGGTGACGCGCTGTACGGCGGCCCGCCGGCCCCGGGGCTGACGCGGCACGCGCTGCACGCCCACTACGTCGGCTGGCCGGGCAGCGCGGTGGTGCCGGCCTTCGTGGTGCGCTCGGAGGTGCCCGCGGAGATCGCGGCGTTGGTGCCGGAAGGTGGCGCGGCGCCTGAAGGGCGCAGCCCTCGCGCCCGGCGCAGCATCCCGCGCGTGCCGGGCAGCTCGGTCAGCGCTTCTCGTCGAGCCAGGCGCGGAAGGCCTTGACCTTGGTCATGCCCGCAGTCAACGCGACGTGATTCGCCTCGGTGACTGCCTGCTCGGCGGCCTTTTCCAGGCCGAAGAGCTCGGCCTCCACCACGTCCCAGCGCGCCTTGGCCTCCATGCTGGCCAGATGCACCTGCACGCGCACCTCATCCCGAATGACGCTCATCTGGCCGAGGCGCTTGTGGAGGCGGGTCTTGAGGTCGTTCGGTTTGGACATGGCTCGCCCTTCTCCGGCAACAGCCGGGAGTGATTCGCGCGCAGGCGGCCGGCGGAGGGCCCGGGCTCACTGCGTGCGGCCCTCAAGCATGACCCGGCGTGCCACCGATGGCGAATGCAGACTGAGACCTTGCGCCGACATGACGCGAGACCAGCGCCCGCACCTCGGCGACGTCGAACGCTCGAGCACCTCGACGGACGACAGCCCGATCGCCGCGTGCAGATCTTCGCCACCGATCTCGACGGCGAGGCCATCGCCACCGCGAGGCTCGGCGTCTACCCGCTGAGCATCGAGGAGGACGTCTCACCGGCGCGGCTGCGCCGCTTCTTCACCGCGGTGGACGGCGGCTATCGCGTCTCGGCCCTCCTCCGCGGCACCGTGGTCTTCGCCACCCAGAACCTGGCCAGGGAGCCGCCCTTCTCCCACCTGGACCTGGTGAGCTGCCGCAACGTGCTGATTTATGTGCAGCCGCCGCTGCGACGCCGCATCCTGTCGCTCTTCCACTACGCGCTGCGGGCGGAAGGCGCCCTGCTGCTCGGCTCCTCGGAGGACGTGAGCGTCGCCGGCGATCTCTTCTCCGCCGTCGACCCGCGCCTGCGGATCTTCGCCCGGCGGGTGACCGCGGCCGCGCCCACGCCCGGCGCAGTACGCGTCACGCAGCGGCCGCGCCCGGCGCGAACGGAGCGCTTCGCACAGGCGCCCGGGCGCGCCGAGCAGGCCACGGCCGTGACCGCGGTCGCGGCCACCCCGACGCCGGCCCGGCCCGAGCGCAGCGACGCGAGAGAACGAGCGTGGCTCGCGCGCGGCGGGCCGCGCGCCGCCGGGAGCGCAGGGCTCACCGGCGGCGAGGCGACACAGGCGCAGAGCGAGGAGCTGCTGGCCGCCAACGAGGAGCTGCGGACCAGCAACGAGGAGCTCGAGGCCTCCGGCGAGGAGCTGCAGAGCACCAACGAGGAGCTGGCGACCCTGAACGACGAGCTGCAGCACAGCGTGGCCGAGCTCGGCCACAGCCACGGCGACCTGCACAACCTGCTCGACGCGGTGGACAGCGCGCTGGTCATCGTCGGCGCGGACCTGACCATCCGCCGCTTCACCGCGGAGGCCGCGCGGCTGTTCGACCTGGTGGCCGCCGACGTGGGCCGCCCGCTGGCGTACCTGGCGCGTGCCATGGGCGTGGCCCAGATCGAGGGCACCGTCAGCGACGTCCTGCGCGACGGCACCGCGGTCGAGCGCGAGGTCCAGGACGCGCAGCGACGCTGGCACCGGCTGCGCGTCCTGCCCTACCAGGCGACGGACGGCAGCGTCCACGGGGCCATCGTGGATCTGGTGCCGGCCGCGCCCATGCGCAGATCGGGCCCACCGGGGCAGCTCCACGACCACGCCGAGCAGGTGCTGCGTGGTATGCCGCAGCCGCTGGCCCTGCTCGACCACCGCATGGTCGTGATCTGGGCCAACGAGGCCTTCCTCGCCGGATTCGGCGACGCGGGCGCCCACAACGGCGACCTGCGGCGCCTGTGGCCGCGGGTGCCTGCCCGCGCCTGGGCGCGCATCGAGCGGGTCCTGGTCGACGGCATCCCCATCGAGTCGCTCGGCGCCCGGGTCACGCTCCTCTCCGGCGCGGAGCGGGACGCGCGGGTCTCGCTCCGGCGCACGGCAGAACCATGGCGGGGCTGGATGGTGCTCGGCGTCACCTTCCTGGCCACGAACGAATCGCTCGGGGACGAGGGCAACCAGGGTGTAGGCTGAAGCCGACTGCCACGAACGCGCCGCGGGGGCCGATGGCGGGCGAACACGGATGGGGCCCGCCTTCCAGCGCGGGGCCAGCAGCCAGGCCGCATGCCCAAGTACCAGGGAATGACCATGGTCGAGCTCCAGCTCGCGCTCGCCGCGGCCCGGGATGCGGGACAGCGACGAGATCGCGTGCCCAGCAGCGACCACGACACGGCGAAGCTCCTCGAGGACCTGCGCGTCCACGAGATCGAGCTGGAGATGCAGAACCTGGCGCTGCGCGAGGCGCACGCCGAGGTGGCGGAGTCGACCGCTCGCTACGCGGACCTCTACGACTCGGCGCCGATCACCTACTGCGCCTTCGACGCGCAGGGCGCGCTGCTGGAGATCAACCTCACCGGCGCCGCGGTGCTCGGACGCAGCCGCGAGGCCCTGCTCGGCCTGCCGTTCGTGGCCAGCGCACGCGTCGAGCGGCCGGCGGCGTTCTTCGAGCATGTCGGGCGCTGCTTCGCCGGCGAGGCCCGGGTGGTGAGCGAGGTGGAGCTGACCGCGGCCGCCGGCCCGGTGGTCATGGAGATGGTGAGCACCCCGGTACGCGCGGCGGATGGCCGCGTCATCGGCTGCCGCACGGCCATGCTCGACATCACCGAGCGGCGGCGCGCCGTGGAGGTGCTGCGCCTCTTCGGCGACCTGGCCCTGCAGATCGGCGGCATCAAGGACTCGGCGCTGGCCATCGACGAGCTGGCGCGCATGCTGGTGCCCGCGGTCGCCGACCTCTCCGTGGTCCTCCTCTTCGCCTCCGGCGGGCAACGCGCGCAGGTGGCGGCGGCGCACATCGACCCGGCGGCGGAGGCGGGGTTGCGCGAGCTGGAGCAGGTGTTCCCACGCCTCGCTGGCCTGGAGGAGATCGTCGCTGCGGTGCAGACCACGGGCCGACCGGTGCTGCTGCCGCGGGCGCGCGGGCCCGGCGCCGAGGAGGTCTCGTCCGGCGACGGCGCCGCGCTGGCCGCCCTCTCGGTGCGATCGCTGCTCGTCGTGCCCCTGGCGGCGCGGGCGCAGGTCGTCGGAGTGCTGGCGCTCGGGGCCTCCAGCTCCGGCCGCCGTTCCGGCGCCGCCGCCCGGGCGCTGGCGGTGGAGATCGCGCGGCGCGCGGCGCGCGTGGTGGGCATGGCGCAGCTCTACGGGGACGCGCTGCGCGCCACGCGCGCTCGCGACGAGGTGATGGCGCTGGTCTCGCACGACCTCGGCGGCACCGCCGCCGCCATCGCCATGGCCGCCGAGTCGCTGCTGGCGGGCCGCAAGCGCGAGGAGCGGCGCGGCGTCGGCCGCGGTCAGGTCGAGCTCATCCGCCGCTCGGCAGAGTTTATCCAGCACATGGTCCGCGACCTGCTCGACACCACGCTCATCGAGCTGGGCAGGCTCAGCGTCATCCGCACCCCGGTCCTCGCCGCCGAGGTGGTCGCCGAGGCGGTCGAGGTCGTCCAACAGGTGGCGACGCATGCCGGGGTCGAGCTGGCGGTCGACGTGCCCGAGGATCTGCTGGTGCTCGCCGACCGCGATCGGGTGCGCCAGGTCATCGTCAACCTCGCCAGCAACGCCCTCAAGTTCTCGGACCGCGGCGCGATCGTCCGCCTCCTGGTGACCAGCGACGAGCAGCGCGCCCGCTTCGCGGTCAGCGACCAGGGCCCGGGCATCGCCCCCGCCGATCGCGAGCGCGTCTTCGAGACTTTCTGGCACGGCGAGGGCACCCAGAGCAGCGGTCTCGGGCTGGCCATCGCCAAGCGCATCCTCGATGTCCACGGGGAGCGCATCTGGACCGAGACGAACCCCGCCGGCGGCGCGACCTTCCTCTTCACGCTCCCGCGCGCGCCCACCGAGCAGCCCTAGCCTGCGCTCCGGAGACCCGCCCGGGCGCGCCACCGGCGAGCCAGGGGCCCGCACCGGCCCGCAGCAGCACCCTGCTAGCTAAGGGACGACGGCGCCGTAGAGCGCCGCCAGCCGCACCAGCTCGACGCCGGAGTGCACGCCGAGCTTCTTGTTGATGTGCGCGCGGTGCGTCTCCACCGTCTTGACGCTGATGCACAGCTCGGTGGCGATCTGCCGGTTGGCGAGGCCGCGCACCACCATTTCGAAGAGCTCCCGCTCCCGCCGCGAGAGGCCGTCGAGCGGCGACCGATGGGCCTCCCCCGCCTCGTCCCCCCTCCTGCTCCGGAGGTGCGCCTCGATGACGCCCACCGGCAGGCGCGGCGACAGGTAGCGGAGCCCGGCCGCGGTGGCGCGGACCGCCTCCAGGGTGGCCTCGACGGGCTCGTCCTTGAGCGCGTAGCCCAAGGCACCGGCTTGCAGCGCGCGCACCACGCAGTCCGGCATGGCGTGCATGGTGAGCATGAGGATGTGGCAGCCGGCGGCGCGGCGCACCAGCTCGGCCGCCACCGCCACCCCGTCGGTGGCCCCCAGCGAGACATCGACGATCGCCAGCCCAGGCCGCAGCTCGTCCACCAGGTCGTACGCCTGGCGCGCCGTGCGCGCTTCGCCCACCACGCGCACGTCGTCCGTCGCCGCCAGCAGGGCCCGCAGGCCCGCCCGGAACAGGTCATGGTCGTCGACGACGATGGTGGGGACCGCCAGAGCGGCACGCATCGACACGGTCTACCCCGATATTCGCCGCAGCACCACGTCCCGGCCGCAATCCGCCCGCGGCGCGTCCGCGAAATACCGCATCGACCGGGTGCGCGCGACCCCTCGGCGTGCGGGGGAGCGGATGAGCGCGCGCGCTCAGGCCTTCTTGAGGCCGGGCAGCACGCCCTGCGAGTGCTCGGGCACGCCGAAGGTGTCCGTCGGGTGGTCCATGGCGTCGCAGAGCGACACCAGCAGCTTGCCGTGCGCCTCGCCGTCGAACTCCAGCGCGCGCCCGGTGTCGAAGTAGCCCTGGCAGCCGCCAGCGAGCATGAAGGGGATGTCGTTGCGGGTGTGGCTGTTGCCCTTGCCCAGCTCGTTGACCCAGACCACCACGCTGTTGTCGAGCAGGGTGGAGTCACCTTCCGGGATCTCGTTCAGCTTGCCGAGGAAGTAGGCGAACTGCTCCGAGTACCAGCGGTTGACCTTCTCCAGGTCGTTCTGCGACGCCTGGTCCTCGTCGCCGTAGTGGGACAGATCGTGGTGCCCGCCGCCGAGCTCCAGGTCGAGCCAGTTCATCTGCACGTTGCTCACCGACGTCGACCACTGGATGGAGCCGACGCGCGTCAGGTCGCAGGCCAGCGCCATGGCCAGCATGTCCATCTGGGCGCGACCGGTGGTCGGGTAGTTGTCGTTCTGCTGATAGCCCTCGCCGGGCTGAGCGATGGTCGGCAGCGCGCACGCGGCGCCGAAGACGCTGGTGGAGTCGAGTCGCTCCTCGACCTGGCGGATGGCGTCGAGGTGCTTCTCCAGGCGCACCCGGTCGTCCTTGCCCAGCTTGCCGTTGAACGACTTGTAGTCGCTCATCACCGCGTCGAGCACGCTCTGCCGCTTGCGCCGCAGCACCTCGACCGCGAACGGGTCGGCCTCCAGGTCGCTGAAGAAATCGTTGAAGTTCTGGCCCGGGTCCTCGCGCGGCGGGATGGGCTCGTCGGGGCCCGAGTAGCACATGCGCGACCAGACGCTGGCGCCCTTGACCTGCACGCCGAGCTCCAGCGACTTGAACTTGGTGGTCACTCCCATGGCGATCTCGTTGGCGATGTGCTGGTCGACGGAGATGCCGCCGCCCCAGCCGACGTACTTCTGGCTGCCCTCGGCGCACTCGCCCTCGCAGAAGAGGGTGCCGGGGAGGATGGCCTGGTTGGTGAGGAGGCAGGCCATGCCCGTCTGGTGGCCGTCGCCGATGGACTCGTTGGCGATCTTCTGGTCGACGCCGTCGAGGAAGAGGAGCTTGTCGGAGTAGGGCGCCAGCGAGGCGTGCAGCGCGTGGCCGGTCAGATCCATGCTCGCCGGCGGCGTCCACAGGTCCTGCCGCGTGCCGTTGGCGGTGAACCAGAAGATGATCCGCTTCGGGGCCTTCTCCTGGGCGCGCGCTGGCCTGGGGTCCATGGCCTCGAGCCAGGGCAGCCCGATGGCCACGGTGCCGCCGAGGACGGCGCCGCGGAGCAGCGTGCGACGGTGGATGCGCTTCACAGGTCACCTCCTTCGGCCACGACGCGATGGCGATATCTGAATGTCTCCGTCTGCGTCAGCGCCACCAGGAGCTCGCGGATGTCGAAGTCGGAGCCCACGAAGGCCTCGTTGATCTGCTCCATGTTGCAGGCGTCGTCCTCGGTCACCGTGCGGTTGTAGGAGAAGCGGAACCACTGCGAGGCGATGCAGGTGGCCACCTGCTCGCTCTCCGCCAGGCGCTTGGCGAGCTCGACCGCGCCGTCGACCTGGCCGTCGAGGTCGCCGGCCTGGATGATGTCGCCGGTGGCGTCGATGGGCTTGCCGTTCTGGGTGTCGCGCCAGAGGCCGATGGCGTCGTAGTTCTCGAAGGCGAACCCGACCGGGTTCATGAGCGAGTGGCAGGAGGCGCAGTCCGGGTTGCTGCCGATCTCCTCGAACTGCTCGCGGGTGGTCTTGGTGGAGTCGAGCTCCGGAGGGACGATGACCAGGTTGGCGGGCGGCAGCGGCAGCGACTGGCAGAGCAGCTGCTCGCGCACGAACTTGCCGCGGTAGACCGGCGAGCTCTGGTCGCCCTTGGCCAGCGCCGCCATCAGCCCGCCCTGCGTGAGGAGGCCGGCGCGCCGCGTCGGGTCCAGGTCGACCTGCTGGAACTCCTCGCCGGCGGGCAGCTCGCCCACCACGTCATCGCCGTAGAGGGCGGCCAGCTCGGCGTTCATGAAGCTGTACGGCGCGGTGAGCAGCGTCTTCATGCTCCCGTCCCCTTCGAGCACCACGTGGGCGATGAAGCGCTCCACCTCCTCGCGCCACAGCGGGCGCAGCCCGTCGCTGTAGAGCGGGTAGACGTCGGTGTTCTTGGAGACGGTGTCGAGATGGGTGAGGTGCAGCCACTGGCGGTGGAAGTTGGTGATGGCGTCCACCGCCCTGGGGTCGCCGAGCATGCGGCGCGCCTGCTCCGCGAGCTGCTCCTGGGTGGAGAGCTCGCCGGCCTCGGCCGCGTCGAAGAGCGCCTGGTCCGGCATGCTGTTCCACAGCATGTAGGAAAGCTTGGAGGCCATCTCCCAGCTGTTCAGCGCCACCACGTCTCCATCGACCGGGTCGGCGCCGCCGAACTCGGGCCGGTAGAGGAAGTGCGGGGACTGGAGGATGGCCTGCAGCACCAGCTCCACGCCGTCCGCGTGCGTCCCCATGTCGGCGTCGGCCAGGGCCACCTGGTAGAGCGCCTCCAGGCGGTCGATGTCCTCCTCGACCAGGGGCCGGCGGAACGCCTTGGCGCCGAAGTCGGCGATGAAGTCGCGGATGCACGCGGCCTCGCCGCAGCCTCCGGTCACCTTGTCGATGTCGGCGAGCGCGCGCACGCTCACCGCCTCGGAGAGCTTCATGTACTGCTCGGCGAGCAGATCGCTGACCGTCAGCGCGGCGGCCTGGTTGTTGAAGCCGGCCACCTCCTCCTCGGGCGGCAGCGCGTCGGCGGGGTGGGTGGTGTCGCCGAGCAGATCGCGGACGGTGTTGTTGTATTCGAATCGCGTCATGCGGCGCAGCGGCGTGTCGACCACGCACATCGAGCTCGGGTTCCCCCCCGGCCCGTTGCCATCGCTGTCGCTGTCGCCCTCGCTCCCGTCCGGCGACCCGATGGCGCCGACACATCCCAGGAGCGGCGTGAGCATCCAGCAGACCAACGCTCTTTTGCCACGATGCATGACACGAGGATACGCGCGCCTGCCGCCCGGCGGCCCGCAGGAACGCACGCGGCAACGGACGTTTCCGCTGCACATGCCAAGTCACCGCGGCAACGGACCCACACCGATCTCGTCTGCCACGGCACATCCGGCGCGATCAGGTCGTTCGCACCTCCTGGATCATCGTGTTCGCAGCGAGCACCAGGTGGGTGCCGCGCCCCTGTGAAGGCGCGCGTGGCGCGCGTGGCACGCGCGCCACGCGCGGGCGGCAGCGTGCCCGGCGACTGCGAGGGCCCGCGCCCCGGCCCCGACAACACCGGCCTCCCGCCCGGCACGCCGCTCGATCCCAGCGGATCGATCGAGGTCACCGACGACGGCGCCATCGTCGAGGGCCTGGACATCGACGGCAGCATCACCGTGCTCGCCGACGACGTGACCATCCGCAAGGTGCGCATCACCAGCGGCGACCACTACCCCGTCCGCTACTTCGACGAGGACAACGTGGGGCTGCTCGTCGAGGACAGCGAGATCATCGGTACCCACGGCGACGTCACCTCGGCCATCGCCCTCCGCGACTACACCGCGCGCCGCCTGAACATCCACGGCATGGCCGACGGCCTCAAGGCCGACAGCAACGTGCTCATTTGGGGACGGTGGCCCCGGCGTCTACGACGACACCGACGAGCCCATTCCGTATCCGTGAGCGGCGCTCGAGGCCCACGGCTTCGGCGGCTACGACAACTCCAGCGGCACCAGTCGGGTCACCGCGCCGTGATCTCGCCCCCCACCCCCGGCGCTGACGGCTGTGACTGGGCGGTCTGCGTGAGTGCCTTCGGCCGCGCCGGGGGCGGCACCTCGGTGAGCGGCACCGCATCTCGGTCCGGCTCGACCCGCGCGCATGGCGGGCCGCCCAGGCCTGGGTGAACTCCGCGCCGAAGAAGAAGACGCTCGCCGAGTAGTAGACCCAGACCACCACCACCACCAGGGAGCCGGCCGCGCCGAACGGCGAGCCGACGCTGGCGGTGCCCAGGTAGAGCCCGATGAGCGCCTTGCCCACGGTGAAGAGGAGCGCGGTCACGAACGATCCCACCAGCACGTCGCGGTAGGAGAGGGTGACGTCGGGCACGACCTTGTAGATGGCGGCGAAGAGCCCGGTGACCACGGCCAGGCCGATGACGAAGTTCAGCACCTGCCACACGGCCGCGCCGCCCGGCAGGCTCTGCTCCAGCAGTCCGCCGAGCGCGGTGAGCCCGGCGCTGAGCACCAGCGACACCAGGAGCACGAAGGCCACGCCCAGCACCATCCCGAAGGAGAAGAGGCGATCCTTGATGACCCCGAGGATGCCGCGCCCGGGCTTGGACTTCACCTCCCAGATGGTGTTCAGCGAATCCTGCAGCTCACCGAAGACGCCCGAGGCGCCGAAGAGCAGCACCACCGCGCCGACCACCGTGCCCAGCACGCCCTCACCGGGCTTCCTGGCGTGGGCAAGGATGGACTGGATGGCGTCGCTGGCCTCGGTGCCGACCAGCCCCTGGATCTGCGAGGCAACCAGGCCGCGTGCCGCCTCGTCGCCGAAGAACAAGCCCGCCACCCACACCGCGAGCACCAGCAC
>JBBJMR010000470.1:0-4910 GCA_037720395.1 Polyangiaceae bacterium | reverse complement strand
AGCGCCGCCTGGAAGAAGGCGTGGCCGTCGTCGATCCCCGCGGGCAGGTCGGCGACCGAGCCCCAGACGTAGAAGGTGCCCTCCGGCTCGACGTCGACGACCACACCCATGGCGCGCAGGCCCTCGAGCAGCAGCGTGCGCTTGCGCGAGAAGGTGCGGTGGATGGCCTCGGTCTCGGCGCGCGTGTCCTCGAGGCCGAGCAGGGCGGCCGCGGCCCGCTGCATGGGCTTGGAGCCGCCGCCGTCGAGGAAGCTGCCTGCCGAGGCGACGGCGTCGATGACCGCGCGCGGCCCCACCGTCCAGGTGACGCGCCAGCCGGGGTAGCGCCAGTTCTTGGTCAGGCCGTCGAAGATGACCACCGGCTCCTCGGCCACGTCCTCCACGTAGCGCGCGGCGCTCTCCATGGTCGGCGCCGACTCGCCCGGGCTGCTCCACACGTAGTGCGAATAGAACTCGTCGAGGAGCAGGGTGCAGTCGAGCTCCTTGGCGGAGCGCACCCACGCCGCCAGCTCCTCGCCGCGCACGTGCTTGCCGGTGGGGTTGCAGGGGTTGGAGGCCAGGATGGCCCCCAGGCCGCGTCCCAGGATCTCGCGCCGCAGGTCGCCGACGGAGAAGGCGTAGCGGCGCTCGGCCTCGAGCAGGATGGGGATGGGCGAGAAGAGGCGGAAGACGTCGAGCAGCTCCTCGTACGCGGTGTAGTCGGGCAGGAAGTGGCCGAGGTTGATCTGGCCGAGCGCGGCGGCGGCCCGGGTCAGCGCGGCGCGACCGCCGCCGGAGATGGATACGTTCTCCGCCGAGTAGCGGCTGGGCATGCCGCGCCGGTAGGCACGGTTGTAGAGGTCGGCCACCGCCTCGCGCAGCTCCCAGAGGCCGGCCACCGGCGCGTACTCCTGATCGTCACCGGCGATGTCGACGGCGGTGGCCCGCGGGGGCGCGCCGGGGAGGGGACCGGTCTCCGGCATGCCCTGCCCGAGGTTGCACCACTCGGCGTCGCCGGTGCGGTAGCCGAGACGCGTGGCCTCGGTGGTCACGTAGATGACGCCGGTGCGCGGCACTTTGCGGAACGCCCCCATCGCTCTCTCGTCGCTGAGCACCATCGCGCGGGCATAGCCGCGCGGCCCGCTCGCGTCATGGACATCACTACCGGCTGGTGTAGGGTCGCCGGCGTGTCGGACGAGGATGGCGCCGCCTCGGGCCTGGCTGGCCCAGCAGGCCTCGCGCACGCGCACGCGCACGGGCTGCGCGGCGCGCCGACGCCTCGCTTCCTCGTCGAGCTCGACGGCGCCGCGGGGACCGACGGCTCGGCGCTGTTCTGTCCCGAGGTGCGCGGGTTCGACGAAGCGCTGCGGGCGGCGGAGGGCGGCACGTTCGCGCCGACGCGCCTGGCCCTCGCCTTCGTCGACTCCGACGCGGCCGCCTGGCTGCAGGCCTGGTCGGAGGACGAGGAGACGGTGGAGCGCACGGTGCGCGTGGCACGCCTGGGCGACGGTGCTTCGTTGACCGTGGTGGCCACGCTGGCCATCTTCGGTCGCGGCGTGGACACGGCGCTGGCGGTGTCGGCCCAGGCGCTCGCGGCGGGGGCGCGCGCCGCGCGCCCGCCACTCGACAGCGGCGTGTACGTCACCGTTCGCTGAGCGCCCCGCCCTCGGGTCAGGGCAGGCCGCGCCGCCCGTGTGTGGGTCGATGTCTCCCTGGCTACGGGGCGACCGAGACGATCGTCGTCGATGGGTCGGCTCCTTGCCGTTCCCGCCGTCGATGATATCGTCAGCAACTGGCCGCGGAGGGACACGCTCCAGGATTGGTCCTGCTGGGGATCACCCCAGCACCGAGGCTGCAATGGTCGCGAGGACTCGGAAGATCCGTGGCAGGTTCGCCTCGATTCCGGTGGCGCGCTCACTCCGCTGATCGGCAGCACGTTCCCGCGTCTCATCCGAGACGCGATTCCGAGCGAAGCTGCCTCCTCGAGCCTCTCGACCCTGATCGAACACCCGATGAGGCAGGACGACGATCCGGCTCTGCGGCGGCGCGCTGGCGCGCCTCTCGACAGGGACGGGGAGAGCGGGCCTGCCCCGGGTGCCGGCACGCCGGAGGAGGGATGGTCATGCACAGTACCCGTGGCTCTAACCCGGAGGCTGACATCAGCTGACCGTTCGCCGGCTCGCTGTTCGAGCGCGGGGTCGGGATTCACAACCCCCCGATCCGGCACCGCCGGGAACGCCCGGCGACGCTTGCCGTCCGGTTCGCGGGAGACCGCGTCGGAAGGCAGCGCGCAGCGAGCGTCTGGTCGGTAGGCCTCCGGGCACGCGCGCGCGGAGCGCCGTCAAGGCGGTGCTCCCAGGCGCGTGCTCCCGCCGATGCGGGAGAGGCCAGGACGGGTCGGGTGCCACCGTGCACCCGGCCCGTTTTCTATTGTGCGCCCGAGAGAACTTGGCCGGATTTGGCCGCCCCTGGTAACCGCCGGGCATGCGCGCCCACCTCGCCGCCACGGCTCTCTCCGCGCTGGCGCTCGCCGGATGCGCCGAGATGTTCGGCACCGACGACCCGCACGAGCCCGGCAACGAGCTGGGCGTCTTCCACGTCGCCGCCATCCAGCAGACGAACAGCTGCGGCGCCGGCGCGCTGGGCTCGACGGCCAGCTGGGAATTCGACATCGAGCTGGCGCGCGGTGAGCAGGGTCAGCTCTTCTGGAGCAACGGCGCCCAGGTCATCGTCGGACAGATCTCCGGCGATGGGCGCAGCTTCACCATCAACTCGGTCGTCGAGGTCGACATGCGCACCGAGGAGACGCTGGGCATGCCGCCGTGCTCGCTGCGACGCGACGACTCGGCGACCGGCGTGCTCGACGGCGAGGACAACGACGTCTCCGGCTTCGTCGGCTCGATGAGCTTCGCCTTCTCGCCCACGGTCGACTCGGAGTGCAGCGATCTCGTGCCCCCGGCCGAGCAGCCGACGTTCGTGGCCCTGCCGTGCTCCATGTCCTACCAGCTCTCCGCCGCGCGCACCGATGCCCCGGAGGGGCTCGGCGGCGGCGGTGGCGGCGGTGGCGGCGGCGGCGGTGGCGCTGGCGGCGGCGGCGGCGGCTGATCGCCGTGCGCGCCTCGCGCTAGACTCCGCGCCTGGGTTGGTCGCCATGGGACCGCCGCCTCGGGCGTCGCGCCGCCGCCATGGCCGCGCTGACGGCGGCGGTGGCGCTGCTGGTCACCGTGGCCACCGACGAGGGCGGTCCCTGGTCGCGTCGCGTCGCCATGGCCGCCGCCCTGTCGCCCATCGCCGGCGCCGTCGGCGTGCTGGCCGCGCTGCGCATCGCCGAGGCCCGCGGCGAGATCCGCGCTCTGTCGGCCATTGGCGGCGACCCACGGCGCATCGCCCGCGGGGCGATCCTCGCCGGCGCGCTGGTGGCGCTCCTCGGACCGGCCGCGGCCTGGCTCTTCGCCGCCGACGTGGAGGCCCTCTTCCCGCGGCCGGTGGTGCCGCGCGCCTGGGTCGCCGACGGCGCGGGCGGGATGCGCGAGCTGGCGCAGGGGCTGGCGCTCGGGCCAGGGGGGTTGCTCTCGCTGGTGGAGTCGCAGGGGCCGGGCTCCGCGGCGCTGAGCAGCGGCGTGCGCCCGGGTGCCCTGGTCTCCACCGCGCTCCTGGCTGTGCTTGCGCCGCTGTGGGCCGGCCTGCCCTCGTCGCCGCGGCGGCGGATCCTCGCCGCGGGCGTGGTGCTGGCGACGATGATCGTCTCCTTTCAGCTGGTGGCCGCCGGACGCGCGCCGGTGGTGGTGTTGGTGCTGCCTCCGCTCTGCCTGATGGTGGAGAGCGCGCTGCTGGCGCGCGCGGTCGGCGCGCGGATGGCCTGATGCAGGGCCGCCACCATCGCTCGCCGCGACGTGGAGGCGTGGAGCCGGGGCCATGATGCGTCCACACCCCGTGGTCACCCTGGCGGCGTCGTTCCAGGGACACTGCCTGCTCGTGCACGGCGGCGCCGGGGCCATCTCGCGGGAGCGGCGGGAGGCGCACGCCGAGGGCTGTCGCCACGCGGCGCGCGCCGGAGGCACCGTGCTGGCGCGCGGCGGGAGCGTGCTCGACGCGGTGGTCGCCGCGGTCCGAGTCCTGGAGGACGATCCGCTCTTCAACGCCGGGCGCGGCGCGTGTCTCAACGCGGAGGAGCGCATCGAGCACGATGCCTCGATCATGGAGGGGTCCGAGCTGCGCGCCGGCGCCGTGGGCGCGCTCGCCGGCTTCTCGTCGCCCATCGCCGTGGCGCGCGCCGTGCTCGACGATGGACGGCACGTCTTCCTCGCCGGGGAGGGCGCCGCGGCGTTCGCGCGCGCGCGCGGCTTCGAGGCGGCGCCGGCGGGGACGCTGGTCACCGATGCCGCGCGGGAGGCGCTGGCACGCTGGCGCGCCGGGCGTGCACCCTCGGGGTGGGCGGGGAACACGGTGGGCGCGGTGGCCTGCGATGGGACCGGGCGCTGCGCGGCTGCGACCAGCACAGGCGGGATCATCGGCAAGCTCCCGGGGCGGATCGGCGACTCGCCCATCGTCGGTGCCGGCACCTACGCCGACGACGAGGCAGGCGCGGTCTCCACCACCGGCGACGGCGAGGCGATGATCCGGCTCGGCAGCGCGCGCTCCGCCATCGAGGCCCTGCGTCGCGGCGGCGGCGCCGAG
This sequence comes from Polyangiaceae bacterium, assembly GCA_037720395.1. Lineage (GTDB taxonomy): Bacteria > Myxococcota_A > Polyangia > Polyangiales > Polyangiaceae > JBBJMR01. The sequence continues at coordinate 254 of JBBJMR010000470.1, read as the reverse complement.
GACGCGGCGCGCTCCGCCATCGACGAGCTCGCCGCACGGCTCGCGGCGACGGGCGGGCTGGTGCTGGTGCGCCGCGGAGAGTGGGCGCTGGCGCGCTCCACCGCGACCCTGTCGTGGGCCGTGGCGACGCCGGCCGGCGAGCAGGGCGGCTGCTGAGCGCGCCTGCGGGCCGCGTGGGCCGTCGCATGTCTCCGGCCCGATTCCAAGGTGCTGGGCGGTGCGGGGCTGGGGGAGGGCGGGTCAGCTCGGCAGCG
>JBBJMR010000191.1:0-16938 GCA_037720395.1 Polyangiaceae bacterium | reverse complement strand
CGATCTGCTCCTTGGTGCCGATGTCGCTGATCACCGGGGTGGCCATGTCGCTCTGCACCAGCAGGCCCATGCCCACGCCGGCCATCCGGCAGGCAGGCAGCTCCTCGGCCTTGGCCACCGAGAACCAGTAGTCCTGGCCGCCGCCGCCGTGCTCCTCGGGGAAGTGGGCCCCGAGGATGCCCAGCTCACCGGCGCGCTTGAACACCCAGTTCGGGAAGAGCTCGTCCCGCTCCCACTCCTCCACGTGCGGCGCCAGCTCCTTCTCGGCGAAGGCGCGGACGGTCTTGCGGAACTGCGTGTGCTCGTCGGTGAACGGCTGCCACATCGGTGGGCTCCTTGTCGTCGTCGTCGTCGTCGTCGTCGTCTCGTCGCGTCTCGAACGGCGGGTCCCCGGGGGACACGGGCCACCCGTTCCCCCCTTGCCCCGTCCCGTGCGAATATTACGTACACGAAACATCTCCGGCGGCAAGGGCGCCGGCAAACCCCGCGGCGCGGCGAGCGCAAGCGCCCTCATCTGGAAAAGTCGTCGCCTGCACCGCAGGGGGAGGCTCGGTGGCGGACGGCATCGGAGACCGATAGCCTCCGTCTCCCCGATGCGGTTCCTGGTCCTCTCGCGCAACTCCTCGCTCTACTCGACGAGCCGCATCGTCCTGGCAGCGCGGGCCCGCGGGCACGACGTCACGGTCATCGATCCGCTCGACTTCCAGATCGTGGTCTCGCGCGGCCGCCCCACGCTGGTGGTCGCTGGCGCCACGGTGCCGCGCTTCGACATCGTCATCCCGCGCATCGGTGCCAGCATCACCAACTACGGCCTGGCCGTGGTGCGCCAGTTCGATCTCATGGGCGTGCCGGTGCTCAACGGCGCGGTGGCCATCGCCCGCAGCCGCGACAAGCTGCGGGCCCTGCAGCTGCTCACCCGGCGCAACATCGACGTGCCGACCACCGTCTGCGCGCGCACGCCGGAGGGCATCGACGCCGCGCTGTCGCTGGTCGGAGGCTGCCCGGCCATCGTCAAGCTGCAGCAGGGCACGCAGGGCATCGGCACCATGATCGCCGAGACCTCGCAGGCCGTGCACTCCCTGCTGGAGACGCTGTGGGCCATGGGTCAGGACATCGTCCTCCAGGAGTACGTGCGCGAGTCCAAGGGACGCGACATCCGGGTCATCGTCGTCGGCGGCAAGGTGGTGGCCTCCATGCGTCGCGTCGCCAAGCCGGGCGAGTTCCGCTCCAACCTGCACCGCGGCGGCAAGGGCGACGGCGTGGCGCTGCCGCCGCGCTACCGCAGCTCGGCCATCAAGGCCGTCAAGGCCATGGGGCTGGAGGTGGCCGGGGTGGACATGCTCGAGGCTCGCAGCGGCCCGCGCATCCTGGAGATCAACAGCTCCCCGGGCCTGGAGGGGATCGAGCGCGCCAGCGGCGTCGACGTGGCGGCGGCCATCGTCGAGTACGCGGAGCGCTTCGGCTTCCTGAACCGTCGCATCACCAAGAAGGCGCTCGACGCCCGTATCCTCGGCGTCATCGAGGCAGAGCGCGGCCCGCGCCGGGCGCGCCCCTACGTGGTGCGCGCGCGTGTGGCCAGCAAGAGCGTGCGGGTACGTCGAGCCGCCTCGTGACCGTGCACAGCGAGCGCATCGGCGCGGCGATGGTGCTGACCATCGACCGCCCCACGACGCGCAACGCGCTCGACGCGGCCACGGCGGGTGCGCTGGCCGCGGCGGTGCGCGCCGCCTCCGGCGACGCCGCGGTGCGCGCGGTGGTCCTCGCCGCTGCCGGAGACGGTGTCTTCGTCTCCGGCGGCGACCTCCACGAGATCGCCACCCTGGTGCAGAGCGGGCGCGGTCCCGACGAGCTGCTGGCCATCGGCGAGGAGCTGGCGGAGCTGGAGCGCTGCGAGGTGCCGGTCATCGCCGCCGTCCATGGCGCCACCCTCGGGGGCGGCTGCGAGCTGCTGCTCTTCTGCGACCAGGTGATCTGCGATCGTCAGGCGACCCTGTGCTTTCCGCACGCGCGCATGGGCCTGGTACCGGCGTGGGGCAGCGGCACGCGCCTGCTGGAGCTGGTCGGCGCGCGCGCCGCGGCGCGCCTGCTCTACACCGCCGAGCCCGTCTCCGCCGAGGCGGCGCTGGCCATGGGGCTGGTCGAGGAGGTCGTGGGGCGCGGCCAGGCGCGTGTCCGCGCGCTGGCGCTGGCGGAGCGCATCGCCAGGAGCCCGCGCGCCACGGTCGCGGGGGCCAAGCGCGCGCTGCGCGCCGCGCGCGCGGAGATGCGCCGTGCGGCCGTCGCCGCCGAGCAGGCCGTCTTCCGCGAGGTCTGGGGCGGCCCCGCTCACCTCGCGGCCCTGGCGGCGTTCGCCGCGCGCAAGTGACCACGCCGCCTCGCGGCGCAGCGGTGCTCAGGGGGCGGCGGGCCGAGGCCGCGCGCTGCGGGCGCGGTGCCGCGCCAGGCCGAGGAAGACGCGCGCGAAGGTGCCGAGCTGCCGCGGCCCGAGCCCGCTGGCCTCGCCGCGATACACCGGTCGAACGGTGACCTCGCCGAGGCGCAGCCCGGCGCGCGCCACGGCGCCGAGCAGGTCGTTGGGATAGCCGTAGCCGGGCCAGCGCGCGTCGAGGTCCAGGGCGGGCAGGGCCGCCGCCGCCACCGCTGTGAAGCCGCATTGCGCATCGGAGAGCGCCGGCAGCCCGGTGATGACGCGCGTCAGCCAGGCCAGCGCCGTCGTCCCGACCCGGCGCCCGATGGGCATCACCCGCAGCGCGCTGGGGTGGGCGACCCGGTTGCCCTTCACGTAGTCCGCCTCGCCTCGCAACACCGGCCCCAGCACCGCCGGCAGGTCGTCGGGGTGCATCTGGCCGTCACCGGCCATGACGGCGATGACGAACGCGCCGAGCGCGGCGGCGTGCGCGTACCCGCGGTAGATGGCCGCCCCCACCCCGCGGCTCTGCACCTGGCGGAGCAGGTGCACGCGAGCCGAGCCGAGGCGCTCCACGCGCGCGGCCGTGTCGTCCACGCTGCCGTCGTCGACGACCACGATGCAGTCGACGAAGACCGGCATCGACGCCAGGGTCTCCTCGATCAGCGCGCCTCGTCGCGTGCCGGCACCACCACCGCCACCTGCCGGCCGAGGAGCATGCGCCCGCATAACTTCCGTCGGCGCCCGGTTCAAGATAAGCGTGCCGCGGCGATGACTCGCAGGCGCTGGATGTGGCTCTCGGCGGTGGCGGGGGCGCTGCTGCTCGGCGTCCTCGGCTGGCTGCTCTTCCGCTTCCCGCCGGACACCGAGCCGCAGGGCGCCTACATGCGCATCGCCAGGGCCGTCTCTCGCGGCGAGCCGCGTACCTGCTTCGCCTACCTCGAGGACCAGGCGCAGCACGCCGCGTACACCGTGCGCGACTACCGCCGCCGCGCCCGTGACCGGGTCGAGGCGGCCTACCCGGAGCCGGAGCGCACGCGCCTGATGGAGGTCTACCGCGCCGACGCCGAGGCCGAGGACGGCGCCGACGTCTTCCTCCGGCTGGCCAGCGAGCGTGGCTGGGTGACACGCCTGCGCCGCGACCTCTCGGGCGTCGCCAAGGTGGAGATCGCCGGCGAGCGCGCGACGATCGAGACTGCCCGCGGTACGCGGTACCCCTTCCGCCGCCGCGACAACGGCATCTGGGGTCTGACCCTCTTCACCGCCGAGCTGCTCGCCGAGTCCGAACGCGCGGCGCGCGACTTCGAGGTGGTCGACCGCGCTGCTGCGGACTACGAGCGCGCGCGCAAGTGACCTCCGGCGAGCCTCTGCAGCGTCACACGCTGCCCTTCTTGCGAACCTCGGCGTAGGAGCCGCCGGCGGTGGCCGTCTCCGTGGGCCATCCCTTCGTCGACCAGCCGGCCTCGGTGACGGCACCGAACGCGTCGCGGGCGCCCTCCCAGCCAGCGCGCTGATCGACGACGTTCGTGTACCCGGCGCCGAGCAGCGCCTGCGCCGCCTTGAGCGACCGCCCCCCGGTCTTGCAGCCGACGACGAGCTTCGCGTCCTTCGGATACGCGGCGCTCATCACGGCCATGAAGTCCGGATTCGGCTGCATGCCCTTGGCGCCGGCGTTCAGGAACGGGACGTTCTGCGCGCCTTGCGGGTGACCGGCCGCGTACTCGGGCTCGGTGCGAACGTCGACGTAGGTGTAGCCGTCGTCGTCGACGAGCTTCCTGGCTTCCTCGGGCGAGACGCGATGGACGTTCGACATTCGGATCCTCCGCCGCCCACTTACCACCCTCGTCTCGCGCGCACCACGACCGCAACCGATGGTTGGCAGCTCGCCGACAACCGTGAGTTGGCAGTGATTTCCGCAGGCTGGGGCGGATGCCTGCAGCGACAACGGTATGTGGGTGCAGAAATGACAAGCGAGCACCATTTCGTACAAACACCGACGCCGTTCCAACGTATGTCGGCCATTGATCCAACCGAAGGCGTGCCGCAGTGGGGCGGCCGTCGAACGAATTTTTTCGAAGGAGCTTGTGATGCGGAAACTGTGCACTTGCCTGGCACTCGGTGCCGGGCTCTTCGTGGTGGCCTGCGGCAGCGACAACGATGACCCCAACGGCGCGGGTGCCAGTGGCACCGGCGCAGCGAGCTCCAGCTCGAGCGGCAGCGGCGCCAGCGCCGGCAGCGGCGCCACCTCGAGCGGCGGCGGCGGCAGCGGCGCCTCGAGCAGCGGCGGCGAGGGTGGCGGCGGCGCGCCGGTCGTCAACCCCGACGCGAGCGAGGACTGGACGCGCGACCTGCTCTCCACGGGTCTGGACCTCAACCTGACGACGCTCGCCGGCAAGGCGACGATCACCATCGCTGGCTCGGACACCAGCACCGGCGCCTCGTTCGAGGTCGGCGACCTGGTCATCACCAAGCTCACGAACGACATCGGCGACGTGCATTTCACGGTCACCGATGGCCAGATGGACATCGGCATTCCCGCCGGCGGCGACCAGACCGTGGTCGTCGAGTACACATTCGCCTCGCACGTCGGCAGCTTCGATGGCTGGGACGCGACCGCCGGCGTCAGCTTCCTGTGGCCGAAGTTCTGCGGGAACCTCTTCCCCTGCAAGTCGGATCCCTCCGACGGCCTGACCTTCACCGCGACCATCCAGGGTGAGCCCGCGGGGCAGACCCTCGTCTACCCGGCGTCCATTCCCGCCGACGCGCCGAGCTACCAGTTCGCCCTGGCCAGCGGTGAGTTCACCAAGCTCGACCTCGGCACCACCACCGCCGGCACCCAGGTCAGCGCCTGGCACCTGCCCGGCCAGGAAGCGGTCGCCGAGCAGGGCACCCTCTCCCTGCGCGACGTGTTCGACTTCTACGAGCAGACCTACGGCGTCTACAGCTTCGGCGGCGAGGTAGGCAGCGTCTCCGCCGACTGGGGCGACGGCGATTACGGCGGCATGGAGCACCACCCGTACTGGCACGTGGCTCGCGGCTCGTTCCAGTACGAGGACGTGCATGCCCACGAAGCTGCGCACGGCTGGTACGGCGACGGGGTGCGCATCGCCTGCTGGGAGGACTTCGTGCTCTCGGAGGGAACGGCCACCTACCTGGCGGCGGTTAGCCTGGGCGTGACCGGTGTCGACCTGTGGGCGGACTATGACTGCGCGCTGGCAAAGATCTGCGCCGCCGGTGGGAAGACCGTGGCCCTGCCCGACGCCACCTGCAACGACATCGACATCATCACCCATCCGCTCTGGTCGCTGGTGCCCTACCAGAAGGGCGCCCAGTTCTACCGCGAGGTGGAGGACATCCTCGGCTTCCAGGCCATCGACGAGGTGCTGGCCTCGTTCTACGCGGACCACGCCAACGGCACCGCGCGCATGCAGCAGATGATCGACGCGCTGCAGGCCAAGGGCACGCCGGATCAGGCGGCGGCCATCGACGCGGTGGCCACCGCGTGGCTGCGCACCGAGGCCTGCCCGGCGAACGCGCCTCCCCTCTGCGACTGAGACGCGGCGCACGACCACGGTCGCGGCAACGCGGCCGTGGTCTCGCGACCCGAGCCACAACCAGCCGGTGACCTGCTGGCCAGCGCGCTCCCCCGGGGCGCGTGCACGCGGCGCGTGCTGGCCCCGCCGTCGGCGACGCGGCTCGCTAGAACGTGTGCACGAAGAGGCCGCTCTTCAGCTTGGGCTCGAACCAGGTGCTCTTCGGCGGCATGAGCAGCCCGGCGTCGCTGACCCGGATGAGCTCCTCGATCTGGGTCGGGAAGAGGTGGATGGCTGCGCTCCAGCCGCCCTGGTCGACACGCTTCTCGAGCTCGGCGACGCCGCGAATGCCGCCCACGAAGTCGACGTTGCTGTCGCGGCGCGGATCGCCAACGCCGAAGATCGGGCCGAGGATCTGGTCCTGGCAGATGGAGCAATCGAGCGACGCCACCGGATCAATGGCGTCGACGCTGCCGCTGCGCACGCGAGCGCGGTACCAGCGGCCGCCGGCGTAGATGCCGAAGCTCCTGGCCGCGTCCGGTGCCGGGTCGTCGCCAGCAGCGAGCGGGGTGACGTCGAGTCGCTCGCCGATGTCGCGCAGCAGCGCCTCGGCGCTGCGCTTCTTCGGGTCACGCACCACCCGGTTGTAGGCCAGGATCTGCATCTGGTCGTCGGGGAAGACCACGGTCAAGAAGACGTCATGCTCGGCGCCGTCGCCGCGCAGCTTCCGGTGCACGCGCGACGCCGCGGCGCTGCGATGGTGACCGTCGGCCACGTAGAGCGCCGGCACCGCATCGAAGAGCTCGCCCAGCGAGTTGCCGGCGCTGCGCGAGAGCACCCAGAGCTGATGGTGCACGCCGTCGTTGCTGGTGAAATCCAGCGCCGGGCTGGACTGCTGCACCTCTGCCGCCAGCGCGTCGATGGCGGCGGTCTTTCGGTAGGTCAGGAAGACCGGCTCGTCGTGGGCGGCGAGCTCCTCGATGTGCCGGGTGCGGTCGTCCTCCTTGTCGGGGCGCGTCTTCTCGTGCTTCTTGATGCGATCGGCGTCGTACTCGGCGACCGACGCGCAGCAGACGACGCCGACCTGTCGGTGGCTGCCCATCCTCTGCGCGTAGAGGTAGAAGTGCGGCTCGGCGTCCTGCACCAGCGCGCCGTCCGCGATGAGCGCGGTGAGGTTCTTCCGGCCGGCGGCGTACACCTCGTCGGCGTGCTCGTCGGTGCCCTCGGGCAGGCCGATCTCCGGCCGCGAGACGTGCAGGAAGCTGACCGCGTTGCCGTTGGCCAGCGCGCGCGCCTCGGCGGTGGAGACCACGTCATAAGGAGGGCTGGCCACCTGCGCGGCGATCTCGGGCGGAGGACGGAAGGCGCGGAAGGGGCGGAGATCGGCCATGCGCGAGCGCGTAGCGCAGGCTCGCGGACGCGTCGAGGCGGGCGAGACCTTTGCCCGGCGGCGTGCAGCCGGGGGCGCTCCTCCTTGGCCCCCTCGGCCCGCTGAGGTACCGCGTGCGTTCCGTGTCCGATCCCTTCGGCGATGTGCCCTCCCGCGGCGTGCCGCCGACGTTGCCGCCTCCGCCCCAGGAGGGGGGCGGCGCCGGCCGGACGCGGCGTGGATCGCCGTCGGAGGCGGGCGCGGCGGGGTGGGCAAGACGCTGCTCGCCGTGAACCTCGGCGTCTACTTCGCGCAGCTCGGCCGCGAGGTGGTGATCTGTGACGCCGATCCCTTCGGCTCCAACCTGCACGCCGTCCTCGGGCTGGCCACGACGCCCTTGGCCACGCCGCAGGACGTGGAGGAGGGCGCCGCCGAGCCGGTGGCCACCACCGTGCCCGGGCTGCGCCTGCTGCCGACCGCCTTCGACCCCATCACCGCCACGCCGCTGCGTCCGAGCCGGCGCACCCACTGGACGACCCAGCTCGCCCGGCTCGACGTCGATTACGTCATCCTCAACCTGGGCGCCTCGGTCTCCGCGACCTCGCTCGACCTCTTCCTCGGCGCCGACGTGGGCGTGTGCATGGCCGCGCCGGAGCCGCTGGCCATCGAGCACACCTACCGCTTCTTCCGCGCCCTGTACTCGCGGGCGCTGCGGCGCGCTTTGATGAAGGAGCGCTACAAGCTGCGCCTGGTGGAGCGCACCGTGGCCGCGCTGCCCACGCTGGCCAGCCCGCGCGAGGTGGTGGCCGCGCTCAAGCGCTACGACGAGGCGGTGGCTTCCATGGCCGCCTACGAGCTGGCGCGCATGGCGCCGCGCCTGGTCATCGGGCAGACGCGGCTTCGCTCGGACCTGGAGCTCGGCCCGGCCATGGCCGCCGTCTCGCAGCGCTTCCTGGGCATCGCCCTCGACTACCTCGGGCACATCGAGCACGACGACGCGGTGTGGCTCACCGTGCGCCGCCGCCGGCCGCTGCTCATCGACAGCCCGACGTCCAAGAGCGCGCGCAACCTGGAGCGCGTGGCGCGACGCATCCTGGCGCTGCTGGCGGCGCAGGGGACGCGGACCTCGGACCCCGTGGGCACGCCGCGCGCCTCGGCGCGCGCGCCGGCGCCGGACCTCTCGCCGGCCACGCTCTACGAGGTGCTGGGCGTGCCGCGCACCGCCGCCGACGACGAGATCCGCCGGGCGTACAAGCGCCAGCGTGACATCTTCCGCGAGGGCAGCCTGCCGGTGGTCTCGGTGGTCGGCGAAGAGGTGATGCGCGAGGAGCAGGCGCGCATCGAGGAGGCCTACGACACGCTGCTCGATCCGGTGCGCCGCCGCGCCTACGACCTCTCCACGTACCCCGACGAGGTGCAACCCTCGGTGGCCCCGGCGCGCATCAACACCGCCGCCGCCGCGGAGCTCTTGATGCTCCAGGCCGAGCTGGCGCGCGAGATCGACGCCGACACCGAGTTCAGCGGAGCGCTGCTGCGCAAGGTGCGCGAGTCGCAGGGCGTGGAGCTGACCGAGATCGCGCAGCGCACCAAGATCAGCCTGTCCTACCTGGTGGCCATCGAGGGCGAGGTGGCCGGAGATCTGCCGGCGCAGGTCTACGTGCACGGCTTCGTCCAGCAGCTCGCCAAGTTCCTCAAGCTCGACCCGGCGCAGGTCTCCAAGACCTACCTGCGGCGCCTCCGCCAGGTGACGGGTGGACGGGCGCGAGGCTGAGCGCGAAGCCCCGCGCAAGGACCTGGCCTTCACCGCGCTGTGCGCGCTGCTGGGCCTCCTGCCGCGGCTCTACGTGGCCATCGCCTGGTCGCGCGAGGCGGTCTGGGACGGTCAGTACTATCACCTCGGCGCCAGGCGCATCGCCGCCGGCTTCGGCTACTCCGACGAGCTGCTCGTCAATGGTGTGCCCACCTGGCACGCCTGGTGTCACTATCCGGTCGGGTACAGCGCGCTGCTCGGCGGCGTCTACCGCGTCTTCGGCGACGGGTCGCGCGTCGCGCCGGTGACCAACGCCGTCATCGGCGCCCTGCTCTGCGCCGTCGTCCATCGCCTGGCGCGCCACGCCATGACCCCGGAGCGCGCACGCATCGCCGGGCTGCTCGCCGCCTTCGTCCCCGGCCTCGTCGTCTACGCGCCGCTGGTGATGACCGAGCCGGTGGCGGCGCTGGGCACCCTGCTCGCCGCCTGGCTCATGGCGCGCGACGCCGCACGCCACCCGTGGCGCGGCGCGCTGCTGGCCGGCCTGGTGGTCGGGCTCTCCACGCTGGTGCGGCCGCCCTCCTGGCGTGTGCGCCGGCGCTGGCGCTCATCGCCGCGGCGGCGGCGCCGCACGGGGCGCGGCTCAAGCGCGGGCTGTCCGCGGCCGCCATCGCGCTCGCTGCGTCGGCGGTGGTCATCGCCCCGTGGACGGCGCGCAACTGTCGGGTGATGGACGGCTGCGCGCTGGTCTCCACCAACGCCGGCTGGAACCTGGCCATCGGCGCCTCCCCGCGCGCCACCGGTCGCTTCGAGACCCTGCGCGCCGAGGACGGCTGCCGCGAGGTGACCGGTCAGGTGCAGCAGGATCGCTGCTGGCTGCGGGCGGGCCTGGGCTGGATCGGCGCCGACCCGCTGCGCTGGCTGGGGCTCGTCCCGGCCAAGCTCGGGCATACCTTCGATCACGAGTCCTTTCCGGTTGGCTACCTGGCCGAGGCCGACAAGGAGGGCTGGCCCGAGGCGCGGCGCGAGACGACGCGGCGCTTCCTCGGCGCCACGCACGCCGCGCTGCTCTGCGTGGCGGCGCTGGCCTTCGTGCGCTCGCCGATGCGCGGGCGCCGGGGTACCGTGGAGACGGCGCTCGGGCTGGCGGTGGTCGCCGGCCTGGCGGCGCTCGGCGCGCTCTCCGACTTCCACCCGTTCTGGCTGCTGGCGGTGGCGCTGGTGGCGCTGGCGCTGGTGCGCCGGGCGGGGCCGGGCGCCGACGGTCCGCGCGAGGGCGTGCTCTCGTACCTGGCGTGTGCGGTGGCGGTGGTGGGGCTGACGGCGATCGTCTTCTTCGGCGAGGACCGCTACCACGTGGTGATCACGCCGGCGCTCTGCATCCTGGCTGCGGCCGCCATGGCGCGACCGCAATGTCTGACCCGACCCTACGCCGATTCCTGACAAGATCGGATGCAGCTCGCGAAGCAGAGGGCCGCAATGGCGCGCAACCGATTGACTCCTCAACGCGGCGGCGTAGCGTCGCGCTTCGCGCATCGACTGCACGATGTCGAAGGAGAACCATGGTTCGTTCGTCTCTCTCTCTCTCTCTCTCTCTCTCTCTCTCTCTCTCTCTCCTCGCGTCCACGCTTCTCAGCGGGTGTGGCGCTGAGGGAGATCTCGAGGTAGGCGAGGCCAAGTCGCTCCTCGGCTGGCACCGGACTCCGAGCTTGATCTCGCCGGGAGGGAACGGTCTGCCGCCGGAGAATTTGCCCTCGCACACCGTGAGCGTCGCGGTGACGGACGGGGTGAGCTTCGGGGCACAAACCAGTCAGGTCGTCGTCGCGTACGAGCGCAACGGCGAGAGCTGGCGAAGCTGGTCTACGGTGCCCGGCGGGGCTGGGGGATTTCCGACTGTGTGGAACAAGGCGGGTGGGGGCATGCCCGCGCCGCCAGCCGAGTCTCAGCCGACGGATTCCTTTGCGTTCGGAAGATACGAGGGTTGGCCGACGGTGCTCGCGTTCCAGGGAAACCAGGACTTCCCGAACGATTGGATGCAGCACGTCCTGTACTTCACCAAGTTCGGCTCAGTGACCAACGGGAGCACGGTTACCAGCGGCAGTGGCGGCCGCTTCTCCACCGACGTGGCCATCCTTCGATCGACGAATGGCGGTGTTGCGTTCGCCACGCCGGTCAGGCTTACGCGCCCTCCCACGAACCCGAACGTGAAGCGCTGGAAGATCGAGTACCCCGTTGCGACCAACTGCCTCCATAGTAATGGATTCATCAGTTCGCAATCGATGGTGGCCTGGAAGCAAACGCCCATCAACCAAGACGATTCCGAGGGCAGTCCTCAGTGGCGCGCCCGATATGTGAATGCCGACTACACGGCGACGAGCGGGATCACTCCAGCCGCGAGCCTCGAGCCGCTGGTGCTGCCCATCCCGGGCACCTCCAGCCCCATTACGTTCTCTTGTAGGTGGCCCTACGTGAACACCGTGAAGATCGCCTACGCAACATTCGATGGCATGAAGCTTCTATCGGACGGCGTCACGTGGGATGCGTCCAACCGATGTCCGAACCCGTCGCCAGCGACGCGGAGCGTCACGTGGCTCTACACGCAGACAGAGTGCGATAGTACGACCTGTACTGGCGCCGTCACCGACAACATTTGGACCGATACGCAATGGAAACCCTGCGTGGGTGCCAGCCGAAACACGGTGAGCGGGACGCCGTGGAACAAGCAGCTCATCCAGCCCCGCCTCGTGGTCGACCCGGTGACCCTGAAGGCCTACGTGGCCATCACCGCCAACGCCAACGACCCTGCGAAAGGCACCCGCCTGCGCCTGCACCGAAAGGTGGGAAGCGGGCCGTGGACCAACATCTTCACGACGCCGAACATCGTCGGAGCCGTTGGCATCAAGGACGAGTGGGCGCCGACGCTTGGCATTTACCGCTATTCCGGGCCGGGCGAGACGACGCACATCTATCTCGGCCGCCGGTCCACATTCACCGATACGCTGTCAGTGACCAAGAACGAGCGAATCCGGCAGGTCGCAACGCGCAGTGCCGACGAGGGTGCCATCTGGGAGACTCCGGAGGGATTCCCGATCGACGGGCTGGCGACGGCATATGACGTCACGGCGTGGATGGGCGCCTACGACGGCGTGATGGGGATGTCGTACTTCCCCGAGGCTTGGCAGGCGGGCTGGGCCGACCCGCGCAATCCGCCGACGTCCAAGGTGTACGGTGCGACGATTATTCCTTGAGGTTGCTGCCTTGCGGCGTGTGCCACTGCTCGTGGGCAGCGTCAGCTGTCTTCTCCTGGGCGGATGTGGCGCCGATGACAGTCCCGCGGCAGCCAGCGGGGCGTCGTCATCGGCGGGCTCGTCGAGTGGTGGTGAGGATGTCGCCGTGCCGTGCTCGGATCCACATGGCTGTGTCGCAGGGCAGGTGCAGCTGGAGCTGGAATGCGATGCGCAGGTCGGCGATCAGCCCGTGTCGTGGAGTTCGCATGTAGAGGTCGTCGCTGACGAGGTAAGCACGGGGAGCTGCATTCTCGACAGCGTTGGATTGAATATCTACCTCGTCAATGAGCCAGCGCGCATTGGATTTCTGATCCCAGGCTTCATCGGCGGTGGCACGTACCACCTCGGCGGAAACGCCAAGATCGGTGAGGCGGAGTACCTGAATATACATGCCCTGGGTACGGCGACGAGTTCGTCCCAGATCACGGATGCCGACACCTCTGACCTATGCAGCGAAGGCTGTGATCTGGAGGTCAGTCCCACGGCTCGAGTCCCCGTCACGGGCGATTGGACGTCGTATCGATTCACCGTGACATGCGTGAACCCTCTGGGCACCGACGACGTTCCGTGCGGCCATTGCGAGCTGAATCCAAGCTCGTTCACATTCGACGCCGCATGCTACGGAGCCTCCCCGCCATGAAGTTCCTGGAGGTCGCCATTTGTCTCGCTGTCCTGCAGGGATGCGGCAGTGTCATCAACGACACAGGACGGGAGCGTCCCATGCCAACCGATGGCGTGCCCGCGCCGATCCCACCGAGCACGGGCCCGGTCCCGGCAGAAGGGTGGAGCGGAGCGTGGACGCTCTTTCCGAGCGAAGCCGGCATCGTGGACTTGACCACGATCGGCGATGACGCGCTGTTGTCCGTCGTGGCCACGACCGGCGTCCTCGATATCGGGGACGGACCGATCGCGACGGACGGGCCGAGCGACATCGACGCCGCTGCCATTCTGCGCGTCTCGGCCAGCGGGGAGGTCGTCTGGTGGCAGCCGGCCAGGTATGGCGCCCGGCTGGCAGTCGACGATGATTTGCGCGTGTACGTGGGTGAGCCCGGGCGCATCCGTATCCTGGACGAGCACGGGTCCGAGACGAAGGTACACAACCTCGGCGCATCGGTCCTGGTCGATGCCCTCGAGCCTCTGCGCGACGGTGGCGCGTTGCTCGGGCTGTCCGTGTCCGGATCGGACTTCGAGATCGCGGGCGTCTCGCCGGACACCGAGACACCGTTCGCCGCGCTGGTGCGGGTCGCTCCGGACGGCGAGCTTTCGACCTCCGCGCTGGCGACCAACGAGGTTGGCAGCCAGGTCGGGTTCGTGGGTGTGGGCGAGCTTGCCGGAGCGAACCTGGCCGTGACGGCCGGAGCAATCACCTGGCAAAGCAGCGCAGGTTCGGAGACGCGTAGCGGCGGGTTCGTGGCCGCGGCATTCGACCCATCCAATTCGCTGGTTTCGTCCTCGACCATCGAATCGTCTGGCGATTCTGCAGAGGTGACGGCACTGCCGTCGGGGGAGTGGCTTTTCTCCTCGGGGCTCTTCGGCGCTCTGACGGTCAACGGCGAAGTGCTCTCTTACGGCGGCGAGGGCTACATCTCGCACGGGGTGCTGCTGAGGTTCCGCGGCGATGGGTCGCTGTCGTCCCTCGTCAGCTTCGGCGAGGGGGCTCGGACGGTCTCCGACGGCGCCGCAGAGATGGTGGCCGTGGCGCGCGCGCAGGTTGCACCGCTGGAGCTCCTCTGGTGCGAGACGGGCGCGCCGCCGTGTGACGAGTATCGGCTCGCCGATACCGAGACGTTCAACAACCTGCTGGCAACGGTCGACGATGGCGGCGCCGTGTACATGGCCGGCAACTTCCGAGCGACGCCAGGCGGGGACCAGTCCGCACCGTTTCAGCTCTATCTGATGCGCATCGAGCACTGACGGCGGCTCAGCGGGGCGGCTTCGTCAGCGTTGTTTCCGTCGAGATTGTTCAGAGGGTTCGAACAATCGTCTTCCAGAACGACGACTTGTCCTCGGCGGCCGGCGAGAGGACGCTCCGCCCATGCGCTCCATGTTCCTGCTTGCTTTTCTCGTCGCTGTCCCAGGCTGCGGTGAAGACGTCTCCGGCGTAGGCAGCTCCGGCGAGGGGGCCAGCTCGTCGAGCGGCGCCCCTTCGGCCGGCGGCGCCGGCGGTGACGCAAGCACCGGTGGCGTGCCCGTCGGTAGCGCGTCTGCGGGCGGCGCGGCGAGCGGAGGCGCCGGGGGCGGGGCTGCGGCCTGCGCCAGCGACCTGCCGGTGGTCTCCTTCGCGGCCGACATCCAGCCCATCTTCACCCAGAGCTGCGCCTTGACGAACTGCCACCGCGGCAGCCAGCCCGATGTCGGCCTCGATCTCTCGGACGGCAAGGCGCACGCCGAGATCTTCGGGGTGGCCACCGCGGAGTGCAGCGGCGCTCGCACCCGCGTCATCCCCGGCGATCCCGACGAGAGCTACCTCCTCGACAAGGTGCTCGGGGTCGACCTCTGCAACAAGTCGAGCCGCATGCCCATCAACAGCCCGAAGCTGTCCGAGGCCAAGCTGGCCGTCCTGCACGCCTGGATCTGCGCCGGCGCGCTCGACGACTGAGCGGGAGCCGCGACGGGCGGCGGCGGGGTTACTCCTCCGGGTCCGACGGGAGCTTGTCGGTCTCGGCCCAGAGAGCATCGAGGTCGACGACGAGGCCGAGGTGCTCGGGGATCTGGATGGCTCCCTCGGCGGCCGACGCCAGGGTGACGTGCCTTCCTCCGGGATCCAGCCGTCGCACCTCCAGCGTGCGTGCGAGCGGATCGACGATCCAGTAGTAGGCCACGCCGAACACGGCGTACTCGGCGAGCTTGTCGACGGTGTCGCGCCGCACGTCCCGGGGACGCGGCGAGAGGACCTCGACCACCACGGTCGGGGCGCGCTTGGTGGCCCCCACGCTGCGTGCCGGGAACGGTCGACCCGGGAAGTAAGCGGAGGCGTCCGCCTTGCGGCCCCGCCCTTCGCGAACCGCGAGCTTCAGCTCCGAGCCGAAGGCGACACCGCCCCGGGGCGACAGCCAGGCAGAGAGTAGACCTGCGATCAGCAGCGCCACGAGCTCGTGCACCGCCGTGGGCATCTCTTCCTCCTCGAGCCGACCGTCCACCAGCTCGCCCGTCTCGTCCTCGTCGAGGTTGGCCCACTGCTCGACGGTAATCGGTAGGGTGGCCAGGGCCTGGCTCATGGGACGCATCCTAGCAGCTCGACGCAGCGCTTCGCCGTGGCGGCCGAGCTCGGCTCAACCAGGATTGCGTACGCAGCGAAACCCCAACCCTGGCACCTCGTAGCTCTCGATGGCCGCGCCGCGGAACGCGGTCTGGATGCCGAGCACCGAGCGGTTCCAGCCGCCGCCGCGCACCACGTGGACCCGCACCTTCGGGTCCTGGACCACCGGGTCGGTCTGCGTGGCCGCCGGGTAGGAGGCGTACGTGTCCTGGCACCACTCCCAGACGTTGCCGGCCAGGTCGTGGACGGCGCCGGCAGGCCACACCTTGTCGCCCTTCGGGTGGCTGGCCACCGGCGAGGTCCCGCCGCCGTGGCAACCGGAGTCACCGCCCGGCGAGACGAGCACGCCGATCACGAAGTCGGCGTGCTCGCAGGTCGGCGTCTCGTCACCCCAGGGCCATTTGCGACCGTCGCCGCCGGTGGCGGCCCACTCCCACTGCGCCTCCGTCGGCAACGCCTTGCCCTGCGCCGCGCAGTACTTGCTGGCCTTGTGCCAGTTGGCCTCGTTGGCCGGGTGGTCCGGGCGCCGCGGGTAGTTCGCGAAGACCTCGTAGATCTTCGGCGTGTCGCAGCCCTGGGTCTCCACGCAGCGCTGCATCGCGGCCACGGTGACCTCGGTGGCGTCGATGCACCACGGCCGGGTGAGCACCACCGGGTGCGGCCGGTCGGAGTCGGGGCGATGCCCCTTCTTCAGGCGCGAGGCGCCGCCGTTCAAGGTGAAGCCCTTGCCCATGGTGAAGCCCTGCGGTCCGGTGGGCGGGATGTAGACCTCGCCTTCCGGGCAGGCGCCGACGCAGTTGCCGCTCGCCTCGTCGCAGCGCTCGATGCTCGCGCACGCGGCGGCGCAGCGCGACGCGGGCGGCGCCGCGCTCGTCGGAGCGGGGCCGCGCTCGCCGTCGCCGCGCCGCTGGCGCCGGGCGCGGTGGCCACGGCCTCCGGCGCCGACCGCCCGTCCGCGCACGCGGCGCCGGCGCAGGCGAGCGCGCACGCCAGCAGGACGGGACGCGAGGACATGCGCCGAGCATGGCTTGCCCAGGCCCGCGGGCCAAGCTGCTACCCTGCGGCGCGATGCTCGGGCGTCGCCTCCTCCGTCTCGGCCTACCGGCCGCCTGTCTGGCGGTCCTGGCAACGGCCGTGGCGCGACCGGCGTCCGGCTTCCCGCGGGTGGTGCAGAAGGGCGAGACGCTGGCCCGCATCGCCGAGCGCATGTACGGCAAGATCGAGATGGAGCAGCTGCTCGTCGCGGCCAACGGCCTCGACGGCGCGGGCGCTGCCCCGGTGGTGCCCGGCATGCGCCTGGAGGTGCCGGCGGTCAGCCACTACCGGGCCAGCG
>JBBJMR010000020.1:0-48971 GCA_037720395.1 Polyangiaceae bacterium | reverse complement strand
CGAGACGAACGTCGCCGTGGTCATGCCCGGGGTCGGGGTGATATCCGGCGGCGGCGCCGCGCCCGGTCCGATCGAGACCGGCGTGCCCACGGGGAGCGTGCGCATGGGGACGATGGGGCGCTGCTCGGGCGGCAGTGGCGGAGGCACCGACTTCGCCTTCACGGCCGGTGGCGGCGGCGTGGAGCGCAGCGTGTTGCTGCGCAGCGGCGGGCCGCCCGGAGGCGGGGCGCTGTTTCCGCCGGGGCGCTGGGAACGCGGGGCCGATGACGCGAGCGGCGGTGTGCGCAGTGGCACGCCCGGACCGGGTCCGAGGCCGGACGCCGTCGGAGCCACCGACTTGCTGCGCTGTCCCCGGGGCGGGAGCGGCGGCGGGCGGCGTGAAGGCGAGTTGGTGCGCGGCCCCGAGGGCAGCTCCTCGATCACCGATACGTCTTCGAGCACGTCCGGCGACGAGACGACCTTGTCTCGCCCGGGGCGCTCACTCTGGGGTCCCTTGCGTTCCGGCATTGGCAGGGCTCCGTCTGGCGGCGCGGGGCACCGGTACGTCGCGAACTCCCCGACCGACGCGCCAAGGGCACCACATATCCCCCACCCCTGTCACCTTCCCCGGACGGGAGCCGCACGGGGGGCGGGTGGGGGGCGACGGATCAGCGCAGCTCGCGCACGTCCCGGAGCGCCTTTTCGAAGGCGGCACGCACCGCCACCGTCGCGCCCTGGGCGCGCCAGACGCCGGCCTGGGCGCGGGAGGGCGCGGCGGGCGGCTCGCCGAGGATGACGAGGGCCAGGAGCATGGCGGCAAGGCCGATGACCGCCCCGGCGGCGCCCAGCGCGGCCCGCCTACGCAGACCGTCGCTCTGTGGCGGGACGGTGGCGGTGATCGGGAGGAGGCTGGGCATGGGGCGCCGCGGCGTGAGCGGCGAGGAGTCGAGCGGACCGCGCGCGAGGTCCAGCTGCAAACCGGCGTCGATCGGCCACGCGCCTCCCGTACCCGCGTCCCGCACGGGCACGTCGACGGGCACGGCTCGAACGGATGGCGCCTGCGCCGCCGCACCGAGTGCGTCGAGATGCAGCGGGGTGCGCTGCGAGCCAGGCGGGGGTCGCATCGGCGCCACCGAGGCTCCAAGAGGAGGCCTCGCACCTGTCGAGGCTCCGACAGGACGCCTCGCACCTGTCGAGGCTCCGACAGGGCCTCGCACCTGTCGAGAACGACCCGATCGGGGTCGCGTCCGCGTCCCCTCGCCGGCAACCTCGGCGGCCGGCGACGGCGCCCCGCGGGCCACGTCGACGGGCCAGGCCACCTCGGCAGGCTCGACGAGCATGCCCCACTCCAGCGCCGAGGGCAGCTGCGGGCGCGGCGGCGGCAAGGTCGTGGCGCGGTCGTCGGCCGCCTCCGCGGATGCGTCGCTGGAGGAATGGGTAAGAGGCGCGCGCTCGGAGTCGCGGGCGGTCGCACCGGTGGCGTCGCCCGCGGCCGCCACTCGCGGCAGCGCAGCGGTCGGCGTCTCGTCGAGGGCGCTACGGTGCGCCTCCACGTCGACCTCGCGCCGCGTCCAGACGAAAGGCGCCAGTGCCGCAGCCAGCGCCGCGGCGTCGTCGAATCGCTCCGTGGGACACTTGTCGAGGCAACGCAGGACGACGGCCTCGAGGACGTCGGGGATGTCGTCGCGCATCGCGCTCGGAGGTGGCGGCGCGGCGTGGAGCACCTGCGCGAAGAGGTCGTGCAGCTGCTCGGCCTCGAACGGCGCGCGACCGGTGATGAGCTCGTAGAGCACCACGCCCAGCGACCACACGTCGCTGCGCGGATCGGCGCGGCCGGCGCCGATCATGTGCTCCGGCGCCATGTAGCGCGGCGAGCCCATCAGCAGGTCGGCGTCTTCGCCCGAGAGACTGGCGCGCGTCGCCTTGGAGATGCCGAAGTCGATGACCTTGATCGACTCGGTGCCATCGGCGGCGCGCGAGAGGAAAAGGTTCTCGGGCTTGATGTCGTGGTGGACGATGCCGAGCGCGTGCGCCTCGGCCACTGCCTCGCACGCCTGCGCCACCCAGCGCGCAGCCTCCTCGTAGGGCAGCCGGCCGCGCTCGGCGAGGATGTCGGCCAGGTCGCAGCCCTCGAGCTGTTCGAAGACGATGTACGGCGCGCCGCCCTCGAGCTTGCCGACGTCGAAGACGCGGGCGATGTGCGGGCTCTGCATGCGCGCGGCGATGCCCGCCTCGCGGAAGAAGCGCGCCACGCTCTCGGGGTCGGCGTCGGTGTCGGCGAGCAGGACCTTGATGGCCGCCCGCTCGCCGTCCGCCACCGCGCGCGCAGCGAAGACAGCACCGGTGCCGCCGATGGCCAGGAGATTCTCGACGCGGTAGCCGCCGATGAGATCGCCCGGCTCGACCGGACAAGGAAGGCGATCTCCGGAGCTGTCGCCCTCGCCGATGCTCGTTCCAGCTCGCACCATGTAGGCTCGACTGCCGGCATGGTACCCGCGTTCGGCCGGGACGCCAGCGGCAACGTCCGTCACCGCTTTGACGTGCTGCGCAAAGTGCGCGATCAGCGATGTTCCCGGGGAGAGAGCCCGTCCGTGAGCAAGCTTGCCACCCGAGCCGCGGCGCTCCGCCTGCCCACGTCGACGGATGGGTGGACGTCCACCTGTCCTCCCGGGCGGCGCCCGACACGCGCGGCGATCGGGAGAGCGCTCGGCCGGGCCGGGCTTCGTGGTGAGGATGCGGCGAACGGGCGGTTCGATGACGACTTGGTCAGGCGGGCGCGACCTCGCTATCTACGGAAGGATGCATCGGGGGCCCCTCGCCGTGCTCGCGCTCGCGCTCAATCTGGTCGGCTGCAGCCGCGCCGAGGCGCCGAAGATCACACCCGAGGCGGTGAAGGTGGTGAAGATCTCCTCCGCCGGCGCCGAGCTCGAGGCCACGCTCGACGCGTGGAATCCGAACGACGAGACGCTGAGGGCGAGCTCGCTGACGACGAACGTGAGCATCGGCGGAAAGCCCGACGTGGCGCGTGCGCACGCGACCAAGCCGCTCGAGCTGCCGGCCAAGGAGCGACTGCGCGTCACGGTCCCCATCACGGTGGAGTGGGTGAACCAGGCAGCGCTCGCCGAGCTCGCGGCCACCAAGCAGGATGCGCAGTATTCGGTGGAAGGCGCGGTGGAGATGACCGCAAAGAGCGGCAAGGTGAGCGCGCCGTTCCGCGTCGAGGGTCGGATGACGGCCGCCGAGCTGGCGCAGGCGACTGCGCCTGCGGTCGCGCCCAGAGCGACGCCCGATGCGGGGGCGGCGACCTCGACATCCGCGCCCGCAGCGTCCGCGTCGGCAGCACCGAAGAAGTAGGCGCGTCTCGCCGCCCGCGGGTCGCACAGGCGCAGCTTCGAGCTACCGGGTGCAGTCGGTGCCTTGCACGATGGCGCAGACACCCGACACGCAGACTCCGGGCCCCTCGCACAGGAAACCCAAGCAGTCCTCGCCGACCTTCGGGCGCGGAGCGCAAACTGCCGGCGGGGAGAAGCAGACAGAGCCAGAGTCGCAGACCGCTCCGGTGCACGCCTCCCCTGGCCCGACCACCGGGACCGCGACGCAGGTCTGCGTGGCGGCGTCGCACTTGCTGATCACCGAGGGATCGCCGCAGCCCACCGTCGCGCAGCTCTCGCCGAGCAAGGCGTGCGCAGCACACGTGTCGGAGGCGCTGTCGCACGTGGAGCCGCCGGTGCAGGTACCCGACGGCGAGCAGGGCTCTCCCTGAAGGCCGCCTTGCTCGCACGTGTCCGACGACGCGCACGACGCGCCCGCCCAGATATCGCAGGCCAGCGGCTCGGGCGCGCACGGCTCCCCCAGCGCGCCCATCGGGGCGCACGTGCCACACGCATCACCGTGCCCGACATCGCAGCGGCGGCTCTGGCATTGCACGCTGCGCGCGCAGCCAGCACCGTCTGCGCGCGTTCCGGGAAGCGGAACGCAGGCGGCGCGCCGCCGGGCAACACGCTCTGGCAGTTGCCACCCGCCAGCTCCGCGGCGCATTGCTGGATGCGCCCCTCCGTTTGGGCGGTTCCCGGCGCGTCGAGGTCGAGCGTGCACTCCAGCGCGTGGATCGCCTGGCACACTGCGGCGTCGGCATAGAGCAAAGCGGTGAACGCGGGGATGCACGACGCCATCCGCGCGCACCAGGCCTGGGCCATGAGGACGCAACTCGCGTTGGCAACCAGCCCGGCCCCACCCCCACCCCCATCCCCACCGCCACCCCTACCCACGCCCCCGGAACCGCCTCCCCCGCTGGCCCCGACGCCGGCCCCGCTCGAAGCGCTGCTCGACGATGCAATGGACGAGCTGCCCGCGGCGCCAGTGCTCGACGACGAGCCGGCGCTCCCCGTGGCCTGCGCATCACCCGGATGGCTGGAATCGCAGGCGATGAGGACGACCGACGAAACCAGCAACGCCAAACGCATCGCGTCCTCCCCCCGATACGCCGAAGCACGCCGAAGCACGCCGAAGCACGCCGAGTGTATCGCGCCGCGACTCGGCCCAGGCCGCGAAAACGGAGGACAGCCCGGCGAACCCATGACTCGCCCGGTCCCGGAAGCCTCGAGCCCGCCGGGGAGGATCCGCCGCCCACCGGGAATCGTGGAACGCCTGACGGAGGGGGGTCCGAGCACGGCCGTGATCCGCGACGGTCGGCGCCGCGCGGCCTGGGTGCGTCAGCGTGAGACCGAGCGGCGAGGGCAAGAAGTGGGATCAGCCATGCGGCGAGGGTAGGGTGTCGCCTCAGGCGCCGGCGCCTCGCCGTCCCCGGCGCCGGGAATGGTTGCGGGGCCGCGCCATTGTTCTCTTTCCTGCGCGAGCCTTTGACTACGGTATAGGTCTGGCCGCCCCCCGAACGGGGTGGTGCTGCCCGTCCGGAGGACCCGCCCCATGACCTTCTCAGCCCGCATGCATCTCCCAGCGCTGTGCGCGTTCGCATTCGCCCTTTCGGTGCTGGCCAGCGCCTGTGTCACGTTCGCCCCGGTCCCGCTGACGGCTCCGTCCCGCACGGTCAAGGCCACGGCGTGCAACACGCCGGCGGATTGCGAGCCGGACCCGGTCTGCGCGGCGAGCCACGAATGTATCGCCGGCCGCTGCGCGTACACCCGCGCCTCGGGCCCCTCCTGTCCTTGCTACGAGGGCGAGGTCCGCGAGTGCGAGACCTCGAGCGGCGGCCCCGGCTACCAGGTGTGCAAGAAGACCAGCCCCACCAGCGCCGAATGGGACAGTGCGTGCGGATGCCCTGGCGCCGCCGCGTGCCAGGACGGCGAGGCCCGTTGCAAGGCCGGTCGCGCCGCCGTCCGCGAGGTCTGCGTCGGCGGCGTCTGGAAGGGGACGCCGTGCGGCGCCCAGGAGCTGTGCGAGAACGCTACCTGCGTCTGCCAGCGCGACGCCAAGCGCTGCGAGCGCGACGTGGCACAGGCCTGCGTGGGCGGCGTCTGGCAGGGCCCGCGCCTGCGGGACCATCATGCGTGGCTCCGAATGCCGCAGCGGCGTGTGTGCCTGCACCCGCCGCGACGAGCAGCCGTGCACCTGCAGGAGCCCCGAAGAGTGCATGACCGCCGACGCCTGTCGCGCTGCCTGTCGCGAGCAACCCCGGCCCTGAGCGATCCACCTCGCGACGCGCGCCGCCTCGCTCGAGGCGGCGCGTGGCGCCGATTCGGCAACGTCTCCGGCTGTGTGCCTCAGGGCGTCCGCGCGCAGCGTACGCCCAGGCTCTGCGCTTCGCCGTCCGGGTCGGCCGACTCTCGATAGGCGACCCGCACCGAGGCCGCGCTCGATGAATAGCCCCCGCCGCGGTAGGTGCGTCTTTCGGTGGGGCTGAGCATGGCGCAGTCGATGCAGACGGTCGACGCATACGGATCGACGAAGTAGTCCTGGACCCACTCCCACACGTTTCCGCCCAGGTCGCGCTGGCCCCATTTCCCATCGCCCGAGCCCACGATGCTGCCCACGGGCGCGAGCGCGGTGGTGGAATAGACCGCGTAGCGCGGGCCGATCTGCTTAAATTGCGGGGGCGTGGACCACGGATAGGCGCGCTGCTCGTCGCCACCGGCGGCCGCATAGTTCCACTCGGCTTCGGTGGGCAGCCTGCCGCCGTCCCAGATGCAGAACGCGCCGGCGATGTACCAGTCGATACAGTTGATGGGCTTGTCCTCGTTGGAGCCCGGGCTCGTCGTCCACGACGCCGCGCCGCACGCCAGGGAGCCGAGGAGCGCGGCCTTGTTCGACGGCAGAGCCGCGTCCCATTGGCTGTCCCAGCCCATGTCGGCTGGATTTGCAGGATTGGCCCCACTGCCCGGCTGCGGCTTGGCGCCCGACTGGTCATAAGCGGCCACCCAGTTGCGAAAGCGCCCCACCGTGACCTCGTAGCGGTCGAGGAGGAAGGAGCTGACCGTCGCATGGAACGAATCGTTGTCGTAGCCAGCGGCGTCGTAACTGCGTGCGAACGTACCGCCGGGGACCAGGTACGAGGCGCAGCAGCTCTCGTTGCTGCCGCACTGGAGCGAACCGTTGCAGCTCGGCGGGCTCACGCAGGCACCCCCGCTGCAAGCCGCCTCGCAGAGCACAGACCCTCCCCAGGTGCCGGTCTCGTCACAGATCTCGATGCCGTTGCCGTGCGGCCCGGCGCACCGACCCTCGCCGAACGTACAGGGTCCGCCGCCTCCCTCCGCCCCGGCCCCCGAAGACGCTGCACCTCCGCTGGCGCCGGTGGCCCCGCCGGGTGGTGGGCCGAGCACCAGGTCGTCGCAGGCGACGAGGCAGAACAGCAGGGTGCCGCACACGCCGGTCGCCGCCGCATGCCGCACGCCGCGCATCAGAAGGCGCCCGCCAGCCCGAGGCCCGCACCGCCCGGCCCGACCCAGGGCCTGGCCGCCACCGCTGCGCGACCGCTGGTGGGAGCGCTGTCGCCGCCGCTGGCGATGCCGTACACGGCAACACCGAGGGCGACCAGGCCGGCACCTCCGAAGGCGCAGCTCAGCACCACGTCCCGCCGCCGGCGCTCGTTGAGCGCGTCGATCTCCGGCTGCCCATATGCAGCGCCGTCGCAGCGCCCCTCGGCGTCGGTCGTGCAGGTGGTCGTCGCACCATCCACGGCGAACACCACCGCGGCGCCGGCGAGCGCCACCCCGACACCGCCGACCACCCAGGGCCAGATCGGCGTCGCAGCGCCCGTGTGCGGCGCGTCGCCGCGGTCACCGGCCAGCGGGGCCGGGGCGTACGCCGCCTCATTGGAGAGGCCCGGCACGTACAGCGTGCCCTTCTGTCCGGGCTCGAGGTGGATGGACACGGCCCACGGCTTCCTACCCATGGCCGCAGCGGATACGGTGTGCGAGCCAGGATCGACGGGCACGCCCATACCCCATTGCGCGTTGCCCACGATGACCCCATTGCGCTTCACCTCCAGGCCCACCAGGGCCTGCGCCTCGGCGCCGACGGTAATGGTCAGCTCCGGGACCTTCGGGGCCAGCTCCCGCATCTTGCTCCGCGCCAGCTCGACCCGCTCGCTCTGGTTCGCGGCTGCCGCCGCGTCGGCAGCGAGCGCGTACGCCGTCCGCGCGCTGGCGAAGCGACCGGTGCGCTCGTAGCAATCGGCGAGGTGGAGGCGACCGCCGGTGGCGCGTGGCTCGATGCGCACCACCTCCTCGAACATCGGGCAGGCCTCGTCGAGCTTGTCCAGGGCGGCGAGCTCCTTGGCGCGGTTGAACATGGCCAGCGCGGTGGTGGCGTCCGGCGCAGCCTGGGCGCGGGCCACTGGCACCCGCATGGTGGCCAGGACCGCGGCGGAAACGGCAGCGCGCGCGAGCAGCGACGACCAGCGTCGAGCGGCCATCAGTAGAGTCCGTCCCCCATCGGGTTCGGTGACTTCGGCGTGGCGGGCGGGGACGGGGGGGCCACGACGGTCATGGTCGTCGTGCTCGGAGTGCGCTTGTCGTGGCTGCTGGCTGGCCGCGGCGAAGGTCTGCGCTCTCCGGGCTGAGCCGAGGCAGGGGTCGCCGCTGCGTCCGCGAGGGGCCCTGGCACCTCGATGGACCCCACGGAGGCGGGGACGTCGCTGACACCCATGGGCGCGGCCGGCGCGATCACCGGCGCGGCCGATGGGGCACCATGGCCCGCCGTACCCTGCGGTGCTCGGTCTTCCGGGCTGGCGAGCCAGGACACCAGCGCCAGGCTGGTGATGCCCGTCGCCAGCGCAGCGAGGATCACCGACCTCCGGGACGAGGAGCGCGCCACCGCGGCCGCCGCCAGCCGCGCCTCGCCGCTGCCGCCGATCGTGGTGCGCGCCGCAGCGGCGACGAACGGCGTGGCCACGCGCGGGGGCGCTTCCACCGTCTGCGCCTCGACGGAACGCGGCCGCCGCTGCGCATCCCCGGGCGTCTGGGGTAGCAGCGACGGTCGCGGTACCGGAAGACCCAGGCACCCGGCCAGCGTGGCCACGACCTCGGTGGCGGTGCTCGGGCGATCCGCGGGCGTCAGCGCCGTGGCCCGCTCGAACCAGGCATCGAACGCGACGGGCAGGCTGATGCCCCGCTCCGAGGCGCGCAACACGGCGGAACAGGTCATACCGTCCACCACCTTCACCAGCAGCGGGTACACGCCCTCGACCGCCTGCGCCTCGGTCTCCCAGTACGGCTCGCCGGTGAGCAAGGCGTAGGCAATGTGCGCGAGTGCGTAGTTGTCGGCCGGCGGCCCGATGTTGCCATCGCCACAGATCTGCTCCGGGGCCATGAAGAGAGGAGTGCCCACGGATGCAGTCTGCCGGGTGACACCGGCGCTCTGGGCGACGTACTTGGCGATACCGAAGTCGAGGACCTTGACGTGGGTCGTTCCGTCGTCGCGATGGGAGACGAAGATGTTCTCGGGCTTCAGGTCACGATGGACGACGCCGGCCCGGTGCGTTCGGTCGAGCGCACTGGCTACCTGGCCGAGGAAGCTCACCACCTCCGAGGCCGGCAGCGCCCCGCGGCGCGCCAGCAGCATGCCGAGGTCCTCGCCCCGAAGCAGCTCCATGACCAGGTACGGGCTTCCGCTCTCGGGGTCCACGTCGGCATCGAACGTCTCGACGATGTGGTCGCTCTCGATGTCCGCGCAGATGGTGACCTCGAGCTGGAACCGCGCCCGCGCCTCGGCGCTGGCGACCATGTTCGGCAGCATCACCTTGAGCGCGCGGCGCCGGCGCGTCTTCAGGTGCACCGCCTCGTAGACGGCGCCCATCCCGCCGACGTCCAGACAGCGAACGATCCGATAGCGGCCGTGGAACACGGCGCCAGGCGCCAGCGTCGGGATGAAGGGGTCGGGGCTGCTCATCGGTCGACGTTCCCGGTGGGCTTAGACGCTCCAGACCCCCCAAGCGCTCACGCGAGCCTACAAGTTGGCAACCGCGCCGGCGAGCCACCGCCTCACGATGGCACTCACGCACTCGGCCCGGGCGCGTTGTCGCCGTCCCGGACTGAACCTGCCGGACGGCCGGACACGGTCGCGCCACGTCGCGCGGTCAGCGGCCGTCCTTCGCGTTCGGCCCGAGGAGGGTGCCGCACATCGTCTTGCAGAGGATGTCCGTCTCCTTGCAGGCGCACTTGCCCGCCTTCTTCAGCTCGAGCTTCTCCTTCATGGCGGCCACGCTGAACTGCGCGCTCCTCTCCACGCGCTCCATCTTCCAGCCTTCCTTCACCTGCCGCGCCGTTCGCGGCTCGCTCGGCTTCCCGTCGGGCTCGGCGCAGCAACGGAAGCTCAGGAAGTAGTAATAAAAGCCCTCGTTGTGGGTGTAGATCTTCGGCCGACACTGATTGCGCACGCCCTTGTACCAAGGCCCGCCGCTGTGCACGCTGTCGAACTTCCCGCGGAAGTCCGAGGTGAACGTCTCGCTGGCCACCACCTCATCGGTGTTGGCCGGTAGGTCGGCGACGCCGAAGGGGCTGATGCAGCTCGGCTGCGTCCCGCTCGGCACCCCCTTCCAGAGGCGCGCCAGCTCGGTCGCGTCGCGCTTGGCGACCTTGCCCATGTTCGGCTCGTCCCACATGTGGTCGCCGTTGCACTTGGTCGCGTCGCGCACGTACCCGTAGGGGAAGGGCAGCATCTGCGGCCCCTCGCAGGCGAACGTCCACTCCGACTCGGTGCACATCCGCTTGCCGACCGCGGCGCACTTCACCTGCGCCTGGTGGAAGCGGTTCATCACCTCGGGGCGCACGCCCTTCTGGTTCGGCCACTCGTAGGTGTCGATGCAGTAGCGCTTCTGGATGCGCTGGCCGACGCACCTGGAGGTGGGCTCGAACTCCTCGCAGATCTTCTTCTTGTTCGACTTGTCGAACCACTCCTTCTTGCACTTGTGCTCGACCTCGGTGCAGTAGGAGCCCTCGACGAGCTTCATGTCCGCGGGGCACGACTTTGGCCCCTTCTCCAGGTCGCTGTCGGCGGTGGGCGGCGCCGCCGGGGCCGCGTCCGCGCCGCCGTCGGCCGTGGCGCCGGCAGGCTCCTGCGCGCCGGCGTCCGCGGCGGGTGTCTCGGCGCCGGGCGGCGCCGGTGCCGGCCCGGGCGTGGGATCGGGCACGGCCTCCGGCGGTGCGGCACCGGCACAGGCGGCAACGACCACGACGGCCAGGGGCGCGGCGAGCCAGCCGCGCCAATTCGAAATGCTCATGCCGCGTCCATACCGCCTATGCGCCGTCCGCGGCGTCAAGCCGAGCGATGGCCGCTCCGTTCTGCCTACTCGACTCCGAGCTTGCTGACGTTGAAGTCGTAGCTCTGGTCGCCGCTGGCCACGGTGACCTTGATGGTGTCGTCGTCGATGCGCGAAAAGCTCATCGTCGCGCTCTTGCCCTGCGGCGTGGCCAGGCGGTACATGCCCGCCTGCGGCACCGGATCGATCCAGCGAATCTGGACGGCCTCGATGGCCAGGTCCCAGCGACCGGCCTTGCCGTCCCACGCCAGGCTGCCGTCCTCCTGGAAGCCCTCGTCGATGCCGCCCTCGAGCGCCTTCTGGAGGCGGTCGCCGCTGCCCACTCCGGTGCGGCCGTCGGAGAGGCGTGTCCACTCCACCTCGTGCTCCACGCGGCGGGTGGCGTCGTCCAGGCTCCAGGTGACGTCCGCGGCGCCGGTCACCGAGACCTTGCCGTTGGAGAGCTCGTCCCACTCGTGGTGCACGAGCACGTCGTTCTCGTCGTTGCGATCGACGCTGATGATGTGCTTGCCGGTGTAGGTCCGCCCCTTGTAGGTGCAGTCACCCGGCTTGGCGCCGTACTCCACGGTGAGGGTGGCATCGATGAGCGTGATCTCCGCGCAGGGGAGCGTGGTCTCGAGGTAGGCCTTGATCTCCTTGGCCGCGTCCTCGACGGCGCCGCCGATGGTGAAGTTGGTGGCGATGTCGATGGAGGTGGCGGTCACATTCGTCGCCTCGGCGGAGACGGAGACCTCCTCCAGGGCCTGCTGGGCCTCTCCCGAGGTGAGCGGCTGGTTGTTCTGCTTGCAACCGACGGTCAGGAAAAGAGCGGCGATGGGGGCGAGCGAGTAGCGAAGCTTCACGACGTATCCTCCCGGTGTTGCTCCTTGGACCCGGCAGCGCCGCCTGGGGTAAAGCGCGCCGGCGAGGAACACATCGGTCGCCGCCGGCGGCGCAGCCGGGCACGTATCCTCACCGAAACCCGGAGGTACCGGGGTCGGCGACGCTCCCACCTGCTGGCACAAACCGAACGCGAGCGAGCGCGCGCGACGCGCTGCGGCGAGCGTCGGCGGCTACACTTTCTCGAGTGCTTACCGTTTGGAGTCCCATGACCCGATACCGAACCTCCGCCGCCGCCGCCTGCGCCACCCTCCTCCTCCTGTGTGCTTGCAGCGACGACTCGAGCGGCGACGGGGCCACGGCGAGCGCCAGCACGGCCGCAGGCGGCAACGGCGGCGCCGGCAGCGGCGGCGAGAGCAGTGGCAGCGGCGGCGCCCTTTTCCCGAGCGGCGCGGGGCCCGGAGGCAGCGGTAGCAACAGCGGGTCCGGTGGGGGCGACTGCACCCCGAACCTCACCGGCGTGGTCCGCGACTTCAAGGCCTATAGCGGTGGCCAGGGCCATCCGGACTTCGAGACCTTCACCGGCAACGGCCTCGACGGCATCGTCGAAGCCACCCTCGGCGGCGACCACAAGCCGGTCTACGCGCACCCCGGGTCGACCATGTACACCACCGGGCCCGCCGAGTTCGACCAGTGGTACCGCGACGTCGACGGCGTGAACATCGCCATCCCGTACACCATCACCGCCACCGTCGATGCCAACGGCAACCTGGTCTACGACAACAGCAACTTCTTCCCCATCGATGGTCAGGGGTTCGGCGACGAGGGCAACGCCCACAACTTCCACTTCACCTTCGAGCTCCACATGGAGTTCGCCTACAAGGGCGGCGAGGTCTTCACCTTCACCGGCGACGACGACCTCTGGGTGTTCATCAACGACAACCTGGGCATCGACCTCGGCGGGCTGCACAGCGCGCTGAGCGAGACCATCGACCTCGACGCGCGCGCCGCCGAGCTGGGCATCACCCCCGGCAACACCTACCCGCTCGACCTCTTCCACGCCGAGCGCCACACGTCGCAGTCTAACTTCCGCATCCAGTCGTCGCTGGCCTTCACCAACTGCGACCCCATCGTTTACTGAGGCGTGTACCGAGGCATCTACCGCGGCGTCACACCCCTGGCCGCGGTGGCGGTGCGCGCGCCGGGGCTCGACGAGCGCGCCGGCGGGGGCGGCTCGCCGATGGCGGCGCGGATGGCGGCGACGATGACGCGCAGCTCGTCCTGGAGCACGCGGTCGCGGTTGCAGGCGACGTAGAGCGTCTCGCGCACGTCCCAGCCGCGCACTTGCACCTCGACCAGCTGCTTGAGCTGGAGGTGGTTGCGCGCCGCCAGCGCCGGGCCGAACACCAGCTGATCACTCTGCGCGGCGATCTCCAGACCCACGCCCATGGTCGCCGTCTGGTGGCCGGAGCGCCGCTCCGCGCTGGGGATCGGGCAGCCGTCGTCGGCGGGGACGAACTGCCCGCCGACGCTGTAGATGGGCATCAGGAACGGGTACGTGAGGAGGCGCTCCGGCGCGACCGGCATCCGACCCAGCGCCGTGGCCAGGGCCGGGCGCGCAAAGAGGCCCTTGCGCACCTCGCCGACGTCGGTGACCACCCACGAGCTCGGGAAGGAGTGCGAGCCGAGGCACAGCGCGACGTCGAAGATGTTGTCGGTGGCGTGAAAGCGCACCAGCTGCGGAGGCAGCTCCAGGCTGCGCAGCATCAACGTCGAGCGTGGCTTGACGATGCGCGGCACGGCGAAGTTCGAGAGATACGAGGGCGCGGCGATGGTGATGTACCGCACCGGCGCCTCGCCGCGCTGGATGCGACGCAGCCGCTCCACCAGGTCCTCCATGTCCGGGAGGAGGCGCACCGCCGCATCGCTGAGCACCACGCGGTGCGAGCCGCGCACCAGCAGGTTCACGCCGAGGTGGTTCTCGAGGCGCGCCATGCTCTTGCTGACCTGGGAGGGCGTGACCCGCAGCTCGCGCGCGGCGGCGCTGACCGACCCGGCGCGGCGCACCGCCAGGAAGGTGTACACGTCCGCCATGCGCAGCTCGGCCAGGGGGTCGTTCACGGCCATGATCGACCACGATACCGATCGACGCGCCCGCGCACCATGGGTACGCCCGCGAACGTTGCCAGAACGGAAAACGCTGTTGCCCGCGGCGGAAGGCCCGAACGCGCGGAGCCCCCGGCCCGTACCCGTACCCGTGCCCGTGCCCGTGTCCGTGTCCGTGTCCGTGTCCGTGTCCCTCACGCGAGCCTCGAGGCCAGCGGCTCGGTGCCCTCGCCGGCGATGAGCCTGTCGGCGATGGCCTCGGCGAGCGCGGCGATGGTCAGGGACGGATTCACGCCCAGCGCGGCGGGGACGATGGCCCCGTCGACCACGAAGAGGTTCCGGTTGTTCAGCACCTCGCCGAATGGGTCGACCACGCCGGTGGCCAGACCGTCGCGCTCCGCCATGCGGCAGCCGCCCAGCGGGTGCGCGGTGTTCACCGTTCCCTGGTGGCGATAGACATCGAGGTACATCTCGCCGCCCAGCGCCTGGTAGATGGAGTGCATCGCGCTCACCGCCGCGTTCCAGCGCGACTCGGTGGCGGCGTCGGTGGTGCGCCAGGAGACCTGGTAGCGCTCGCCGTCCGCGGACAGCGCGACCTCGCCCTCGCAGGCGTCGAGCGCCAGACAGCCCATGGTCAGCATGCGCGGGCCGAACTGCGCCAGACGCTGCTTGTGCACCAGACCCCAGCTGCGCTCCGGGCGACCGTCCGCACCCTGGGCGACACCGGTGGAGGCGCGGCCGCGGGCCTCGGGGGCAGCGGGCCGGAGCACGCTCGCCGGTTGCCCGAGCGCCAGGTAGAGGGGCGGCGCGTGGAAGGGGATGAGGATGAAGCGGTGCTGCTTCCAGAAGGTGGGGCAGAAGCTGGACATGGGCTTGCCCTTGAAGCCCTCGACGGCCATCTCGAAGTCGGCGCCGACCACACCGCTGACGCCGTAGTCGCCGTTGCCGGAGAGGTGCTTGCCGAGCACCTGCTCCGGATCGAGGTGACGGTCGCCGCCGAAGTCCGCCTGCGACCGCAGCAACAGGCCAGTGGAGCCGATGGAACCGCCGGCGACGACCAGCATCCGACACTCGAGCTCGAAGGGCGCGGCCCTCCCGCCGCGGTGGTCGGTGCCCGAGACCACGTAGCCGTCCCCGGTCGGCGCGATGCCGTCGATCTCGCAGCCGGAGCGGAGCTCCACGCCGGCGGCTGCCGCGTCGACGAGGTAGTTCCTGGTCAGCGTCTGGCGACCCTGGAAGCGCTGTCCCTCGTTCCACCACCCTTCGTTGGCGTCGTCCTCGTCGGCGAGCTTGAGCGGGGCCGCGGCGGCGCCGATGCGGCGGCAGCCCTCGGCGAACACCAGGTCGCGCTTGGTGCACAGCTGCCAGTGCGGCACGGCGGCGTCGGTCCAGGCCAGGCGGTGCACGCGCAGGCGCGCTTCGGCGCGCGCGTAGTAGGGGTCGAGCACGGTACGCGACCACATCTCCGGCCAGAGGCGCCGGCCGCCGCGCACCTGATCGAACGCCTCGCTGGGCCCGCGCAGGCTCACCCCGTCGTAGACGTTGGAACCGCCGCCGAACCCCTTGCCGGCCACGACGCTCATCGTCGCTGTGCCCTCGCTGCGCTGGCCGCGCTCCCGATCCTCGCCAGCGGGCGCGGCGCCGGCCGGGGTGCCGTCGCTGAACACCTCCGCCACCTGCGCCAGGTACGCCGGATCGAAGGTGTTGCGAAAGCGGTTGCCCTGGGCATTGAGGGCACCCCCGTTGCTCGATGGGTCGAGGGCCCCGGAGTGATCGTTTCCTTTTTCGACCAGCAGCACCTTCTTGCCGGGCATGGTCGCAGCAACGTGGGCACCGAGGCGCGCGGCCATGACCGCGCCACCGAAGCCGGAGCCGACGATGATCACGTCGTGGAAGGACATCAGTAGAGGTCTCCGCGCGCGTCGAGCACGTCATCGAGGTCCAGGCCCGCCGTCGGCGTGGGGGCCTGGTTGTAGGTGTAGTCGTCGAGCTCGCCGCTGGCTGCCAGCGCGCCCAGGTCCTCCGTCTCGGCGTCGACGAGGCGACCGTCGGTCGTGCGTGGGTAACCGGACACCGCCAGCCCGTCGGCGTGGTCCTCGAACGGCGGGTACCCGATGGCCACCAGGCCGACGTCGGAGCGCACCGCTCCCAGCCAGGCCAGGAACGCAGCCACCCGCGCCACCTCGAGCAGCGGCCGCAGCGCGTCGTCGCCCATGCCATCGTCGACTGCAGCCTCCTGCAGATGCCGCGGAAGGTCCCGGAAACCGCTGAGCGGCCGCTGCCAGGTGGCGAGGAGATCGAGCTCGGCGGCGAGCGTGGCGCGAAAGGCGACGCTCCCCTGCGCAAGGAGGGCCAGCACGTCGTCGGACAGCGGCGCGAGGAGGCCGCGTGCCGCGGCGAGCCGGGCGAAGTCGTCGAGGGCCAGCAGCCCGTTGGCCCCGGCCTCCAGCGCACCGGGGGACAGGAGCGCGCCGTCGGGGCCCCGCTCGGCGGGGAGCATCACGTCGAGCAAGGCGTCGACGGCATCGGCGAAGGCGGGGATGGGCGCGCCGCTGGAAGGTGGCTCGTCGACGACCCAGTCCGGCGGTGGAGGACGCTCGCCATCTCCACTGCATGCAGAGATCAGCGGGAGCGCGCCGAGCTCGGCGAGGAAAGCCAGCGCGTGACGGCGCGAGATGGCGCGCAGCGAGTACGGGCGGCGCTCGGCCATGGACCCCTCTACCCCCGGGGCGGCGCGGATCATCGTTTCCAATTTGGAAACGACCGTTGCAGCGGTTGTGACTGGGCACCGCGCGACGCCCGCGCGACACGCTGCGGCATGAGCTGGCGGCGAGCGATGACGGCGATCCGGCGCGCAGCGTTGCCCGCCCTCGCTGCGCTGGTCGTGTCGCCGCTCGGGGCGATCGCCGCCTGCGCGCCGGCCTCCTCTCTTTCCTGCGAGGAACAGGAGGGCTGCACAGCGCAGCCGGCGCCGACCGGGGAGTTCCAGTTCATCGTCGTCGGCGCCGGGGCCGCTGGCGCGCCGCTTGCCGCGCGGCTGGCGCGCGCCGGCAAGCGTGTGCTCCTCCTGGAGGCCGGTGAGGACCCGGGCGGTCGCCTCGAGTACCGCGTGCCCGCCATGCACGCGCTCTCCACCGAGACGGCGGGCATGGCCTGGTGGTTCTTCGTCGAACACCACGCCGACCTCTCCATCGACGGCCAGGATTCGAAGCACACCCCGGAGGGCATCCTCTACCCGCGGGGCAGCGGCCTGGGCGGCTCCACCGCGGTCAATGCGCTGGTCACTGTGCTGCCCTCGCGCTCCGACTGGAACCGGCTCGCCGATCTCACCGGCGACGCCGACTGGCGCGCCACGCCGATGGAGGCGCGCTACCACCGCGTGCGCGAGTGGCTGAGCGTGGAGCTGCCGAGCACCGACCTCGCCGCCGGCGACGGCCAGGTGGCCAGCTTCCTCGCCGGGGCGGCGGCGGCGCACGGCGAAGCCGAGCTGGGCATCGCCGCCAATCCCTCCGCATTGCTGGCCACCGCCGGCGGGCTCTCGACGTTGCTGGAGCACGACCTCAACGAGGCGCTGCTCGACGGAGAGACCACCGGCCTCTTCCGCTTGCCGCTGGCCACCCGCGACGGCGCGCGCAACGGCCCGCGCGAGCACCTGCTGGCCACCGTCGACGACGGGTTCCCGCTCACGGTGGTCACCGGGGCGCTGGTGACGCGGGTCCTCTGGGACGAGGGCGCGGCCGTGCCCACGGCGGTCGGCGTGGAGTACGCGCGCGCCGGCAATGTCTACGGCGCCAACCTGGCGCCGGCCTGGGCGCCGGACAAGCGCGAGCGGGCCTTCGCCAGCTCCGAGGTCATCCTCTCCGCCGGGGTCTTCAACTCGCCGCAGCTGCTCATGCTCTCCGGCGTAGGCGACCCCGCGCAGCTGGAGGCGCACGGCGTCGCGGTACGCGCGGCGCGCCCCGGCGTGGGCAAGAACCTGCGCGACCGGTACGAGGCCGCCGTGGTCAGCGAGCTCGCCGAGCCGCTGTCGGTGGTGGCGCCCTGTCGGCTCGGACAGCCGGGGCCGGATCCCTGCCTCGACGCCTGGGAGAAGGGCGAGGGTGTCTACGAGACCACCGGCTTCCTGGCCTCGGTGCTGATGCGCTCCGCGCCCGAGCAGCCCCTGGCCGACCTGCAGGTGTTCGCGGTGCCCACCGACGCGCGCGGGTACTACCCGGGATACGCCGCCGACAGCGCCGCCGCCAAGGACCGCTTCTCCTGGCTCGTCCTCAAGGCCCGGAGCCAGAACGGCGACGGCGTGGTGGAGCTGCGCGACAGCAGCCCGCTATCCCGCCCGCGCATCGCCTTCAACTACTTCGACGAGAGCGATCCGCTCGCCGATCCGGACCTCGACGCGGTGGTGCGTGGGGTGGAGTTCGCGCGCAGGAGCGCCAGCGAGGCGGCCAAGGTGCTGGGCCAGGGCGCCTTCCGCGAGGTCTGGCCGGGACCGGAGAAGGCGACGCGCACCGAGGTCGCCGAGTGGGTGCGCCGCGAGTCGTGGGGCCACCACGCCTGCTGCACGAACCGCATCGGTCACCGCGACGACCCGCTTGCCGTCGTCGACTCGCGCTTCCGGGTCATCGGCACCGAGCGCCTGCGCGTCGTCGACGCCTCGGTCTTCCCGGAGATCCCTGGGACGTTCATCGCGCTGCCCATCTTCATGGTCGCCGAGAAGGCCGCCGAGACGATCCTCTCGGAGCACCCGTGAGGCCGGCGCGCGCAGCGGGGTTTGCCATCCCGGCAACGACGGCCTCCGCCCTGTGCGGGGCCTGCCTCGCCCTCCTGTCGCCGGCCTGTGCGGTGCAGGGCGACCTCTGCAACGACCTGCGCGACGGGCTGGCGCGCTGCGGGTTGCCTCCGGCAGAGATCGACTGCGCCACCGTGGACGCGGCCAGCGACGCCTACCTGGCCGACCGGCTCGACGCCCTCGGATGCGAGGGGATCAGCAGCGACGGAAACGGCGTCGACCCGCGCCTGTGCGAGCTGGCCGGATGGAGCTGCCCGGGACCGATCGGCCCCGAGCCCGGCAACAGGCCGCCGCGTGGACCGGTGCTGCTGGTGAGCGGCATCGACGACGGCGCAGCCTTCGACTGGAACCCGCGCGTGCGCGAGGCGGCCCGCGCCGTGGGCGCTGCCGAGGTGCACCACGTCCGCCTCACGCCGTGGGCCTCGCCGGCACAACGCGCCACCGACCTCGCATTCGCCATCGACAACATCCGCGCCGGCCGCAGCGACAAGGTCAACCTGGTCTGCTACGCCGTCGGCGGCCTCGACTGCCGCTACCTGGTCAGCCCGGGCGGCCTGCACCAGGGCGACGCGACCAGCCAGGAGGCAGCGGCCGGCGCGGTGGCCTCGATCACCACCATCGCCACTCCGCACCGCGGCACGCTGGCCGCCGACGCAGCGCTGGCGGCCCTGGAAAGCGAGGCGGCGCGCGACCTGCTCGCGGCCATGTTCGACGTCTCGCTGGAGAGCGCCGACCCGGGCGCGGGCGCTCTGGCGGAGACGCTGCTCGGGCTGACGCTGGCGGAGATGGCGCTCTTCGACGAGGACGTCGTCGACGCGCCCGGCATCCTCTACCAGTCGTGGGCCGGCGTGAGCCACCCGCTGGGGCGCGCCAGCGACGCCGCGCAGAAGAAGGTCGCCGCCGACTGCGTGACCGACGACGGGGCGCCGCTGCTCCTCGGCCACCCGGGGACCCGCGACGAGATGCACCCACTGCTCCTGGCCACGGCGCCGTTCGCCGGCACCACCTGCGACGCCGGCGCGGTGGTCGTCGGCGCAGCGGACGGCATGGTGGCCGTGGACAGCGCGCGCTGGGGCCGCTTCCGCGGGTGCGTGCCCGCCGATCACTACGACGTCATCGGCCAGATCGCCCACACCACGCGCGACCCGGTGACCGGCTTCGACGCCGGACGTCTGGTGGCGCAGATCGTCTCCGACCTCGCGGAGCAAGGGCTGTAATGCGCGCGCTGCTCCACGCGGCCGCCCTCGGCCTCGGCCTCGGCCTAGGCGCGTGCGGCCCCGCGCACGTCGAGGAGAGCCGCTGCGCAGAGGTCAACGCATCGCTGGCCGCCTGCCTGGGCAGCAACGCCATCCGCTTCGACTGCGCGCTGGCGGCGGAGGCCGACATCGAGGGTGTGGCGGCGGTGGTCGAGGGTGTCGACTGCCAGAACCTGGCGGAGCTGGTGCCCATCGACGGCGACCCGGCGGCGGCGCTGTGCAAGCTGGCCGGCGTGGGCTGCGTGGCCCCGACCACCCCCGAGCCAGTGCACGCGCCGGCGCGCTTCCCGGTGGTGCTGGTCAACGGCATCGATACCTCGCCGCTGTTCCGCTACGCGCCCCGCATCGCCGAGACCATGCGCGAGGCCGGCGGGCACCAGGTCTTCCTGGCGACCCTGCCCCCGTTCCAGCCGCCACGCATGCGCGCACCGCTCCTCTGGAAACGCATCGAAGAGGTGCGCACCGAGACCGGCGCCGACAAGGTGAACCTCGTCTGCCACTCCCTCGGCGGCCTCGACTGCCGCTACCTGGTCAGCCCCGGCGGCCTGCGCTGGGACATCGATGTCGACCACGCCGCGCTCGCCGGCGCGGTGGCCTCGATCACCACCGTGGGCACCGCGCACCGCGGCACGCGCATCGCCGACGTGGCCCTGGACGGCCTGCCCGACAGCGAGGACGCCGCGACCATCGACGACCTGGCCACGCTCTTCGGCGACTGGTTCGACGACGACGTGCTGGAGGCGGACGCCGAGCTGCGCGAGGCGCTGGCGGCGCTCAGCGTCGATCAGGCGCCGGCCTTCAACGCCGAGATCCTGGACGCCGAGGGCGTCTACTACCAGTCCTGGGCCGGGGTGAGCCGCCCGTGGGGCAGCGGCGACGGCGTCCACGACGAGCACATGCGTGCCCAGTGCGCGCCGAGCGAGGACGTCGCGCCGCAACCGCTCTTCGCGCACGACTGGATGGCCCTGCCCCTGGTGCCCCTCTACGACGTGGTGGGGCGCGCACCGTCCGCCGATGGCCAGGCCGAGGTCACCGAGCCGAGCGACGGGCTGACGCCGGTGGCCTCGGCGCGCTGGGGGAGCTTCCGCGGCTGCATCCAGGCCGACCACATGGAGCAGCTCGGGCAGAAGAACCTCCCGCGCGCCAACGTGCAGAGCGGCTTCGAGGTGGCCCGCTTCTACACCAACGTGGCTGGCGACCTGGCCGCGAGGGCTTCGATGCGCGGCGCCGCGCGCCCTGCGTCGCGGCCACGGCTGCGACCTGGAGCGCGGCGTGCGAGCGCCCCGAGCCGGGCGACCCCTGCGAGGAGGCGCGGCAGCGCTTCGCCGAGTGCGGCGCCACCTTGCCGCTGCTGGAGGAGGGCCCGTGCAGCGGCGTGCGCCTGGCCACGGCGGAGTGCGTCGTCGACCACGTCGCGGACTGCGACGAGCTGGCCAGCCTGCCGAGCCGCATCGACGAGTGCATCGACGACCTGCTGCCCGACGACGACGGGGAGCTGCCCACCGGCGGCCTGCCGGTGCCGGCGACCGCGGCGGGAAGCGGAGGAGGGGGCGCGGGCGGGGCCGGCGCAGGCGCCGCCTCGACGAGCGATGGCGGTGCGCCCGCGTCCAGCGGGGGCGACGGCGGCGGTGGGAGCGTCGCCGCTGCGGGCAACGGCGGTGGTGGTGGTCAGGGAGGCGCGCGATGACGTTCCGGTGTCGGTCTGTCCTTGGGGAAGTGGGTGGCGCGCGCACCGCGGCCGACCCTGGCCATGGTGGCGGTGGTCTCGGCGCTGGCCATGCTCGGCTTCCGCGGTCTCGACTTCTCCACCGACTATCGCGTCTTCTTCTCCAAGGAGGACCCGAAGCTCGCCTCGTTCCAGCTCTGGAGAAGGTCTTCACCCAGACGGACAATGTGGTCTTCGTGGTGCGCGCCCGACAGGGCGACGTCTACCAGCCCGGCGTCCTGGCCGCGGTGCAGGAGCTGACCGAGGCCGGGTGGAAGCTGCCCTACGCCACGCGCGCCGACTCGCTCACCAACCACCGCCACGCGCGCGCCACCGCCGACGACATCGTGCAGGCCGAGCTGGTGCCGGGCCCCGCCGCAGCGCTGGGCGAAGCGGAGCTGGGCGCCATTCGCGAGGTGGTGCGCGCCGAGCCGCTGCTGCGCGGCGCGCTGGTGGCCGAGGACGAGCGCGCCACCGGCGTGAACGTCATGCTCCGGCTCCCCGGCGAGCACTCGCGCGAGGTGACCGAGGCGGTGGAGGCGGCGCGCGCGACGGCCGCCGCGGTCAGCGCCCGCCATCCGGAGATCGAGGTCATCGCCTCGGGCATGGCCTTCATGAACGACGCCTTCATGCAGGCCTCGATGCGCGACATGCAGGTGATGATCCCGCTCATGCTGGCGGTGATGCTCGCCGCCATGGCGCTCATCCTGCGCAGCGCCTGGGCGATGCTGCCGGTGGCGCTGGTCATCGTCTTCTCCTCGGCGGTGACCATGGCCGTGGCCGGCTGGCTCGGCTACCCGCTGACGCCGCCGACCATCGCCGCTCCGATGATCGTGCTCACCGTGGCCGTGGCCGACGGCGTGCACATCGTCCTCTCGGCCATGGACCACCTGCGCGCGGGCCTGTCGCGGCGCGAGGCGGCAGCGCGCGCCGTGTCCATGAACCTGGAGGCGGTGACCTACACCTGCCTGACCACCGTCGTCGGCTTCGTCTGCCTCAACTACTCGGACGCACCGCCGGTGCGCCACCTGGCCAACATGACCAGCGTCGGGGTCACCGTGGCCCTGCTGCTCTCGGTGACGTTGCTGCCGGCGCTGCTGGCCATCCTCCCGCTGCGCCCCTCGGCGCAGCCGAAGGAGCGCGGGCGCGGGGTCATGGCGCGCATCGGCGCCGTGGCCACTGGCTGGCCGAAGACCATCGTCGCCACCTTCGCCGCGCTGACCGTGCTCTCCGGGCTGGCCGCCTCGCGCCTCGAGGCCAACGACCAGTTCGTGCAGTACTTCGACGAGTCGCTGCCCTTCCGCCGCGACGTCGAGGCGACCATGAAGCACCTCTCGGGCATCTACCGGGTCGAGTTCCAGGTCGACGCCTCCGGGCCGGACGCCATCACCGAGCCCGGCTACCTGGCCAAGCTCGACGAGTTCGGTGGCTGGCTGCGCACCCAGCCCGAGGTGCAGCACGTCTACAGCATCGCCGACATCCTCAAGAGCGTGAACCGCGCCGTGCACGACGGGCGCCCGGAGGACTACCGCATCCCGCCCACGCGGGAGGCCAGCAGCCAGCTGCTCCTCCTCTACGAGATGTCCTTGCCCACCGGGCTCGACCTCGGCGACCGGGTCACCATCGACAAGTCCGCGGCGCGCCTGACGGCCACGGTGCGCGACGTCTCCAGCCAGCAGATGATCGCCTTCACCGGGCGCGCCGAGACCTGGCTGCGCGAGCACGCGCCCCCGCACATGCACGCCGAGGCCACCGGCCCGGTGGTCATCTTCTCGGCCATGAGCGACCGCAACGCGCGCAGCATGCTGCAGGGCGACTTCCTCTCGCTGGCCCTCATCTCGCTGTGCATGGTGCTGGTGCTGAAGAGCCTGCGGCTGGGCCTGGCCAGCGTGCTGCCCAACCTCATCCCCATCGTCTTCGGTTACGGCATCTGGCAGGTGGCGGTGGGCCAGGTGAACATCGTGGCCACGGTCGCCGGCACGGTGAGCCTGGGCATCATCGTCGACGACACCATCCACTTCCTCACCAAGTACCAGTACACGCGCAAGCACCAGGGCCTCGACGCGGTGACCGCGGTCCGGCACACGCTGGAGGACATCGGGCCCGCCCTGTGGTCGACGAGCGCCGTGCTGGTGGCCGGCTTCGCGGTGCTCATCCTGTCGGCGTTCCAGATGACCAGCCACCTCGGCTGGCTGACGGTGATCGTCGTCGCGCTGGCCCCCATCGCCGATCTCTTCCTGATGCCGGCGCTGGTGGTGCTCGTGGCCGGGCGAGGCGCTGCCATCCCGGCCAGCGCGCCACCCGAGGACTGGCTCGACCCGCACGGCCTGGAGGCCACCCAGCACTGACTCCCGCGGCGGCGCGCGACGCGCAGCCAGCCACCACCACCACGACCCGCGAACGAGGACATCATGAAGACGCTACTGACGACGATCGCGATGACCCTGCTGATCTCGGCCACGGCCGAGGCCAAGACGGCGGCGGAGCTCATCGCCAAGGGCACGCCGGAGGAGAAGGGCGCGGCGGTGGCCGGCGAGCTGGCGGCACGCAACACCGGCTACCGCGACCTGTCTGGCGAGGTGGAGATGGTGCTCAAGGACGCCGGCGGCAGCGAGGCGCGGCGCCGCTTCTCGCTCAAGGTCCTCGAGCAGCCGGACGCCAAGGTCGGCGACTGGTCGCTCATCGAGTTCCAGAGCCCGACCGACGTCAAGGGCACGGCGCTGCTCTCGCACGGCAAGGTCGATGGCGACGACGACCAGTGGCTCTACCTGCCTGCCCTGGGTCGCGTGAAGCGCATCGCGTCCTCGAACCGCACCGGTGCCTTCGTGGGCAGCGAGTTCGCTTACGAGGACCTCACCGGCAACGATCCGGCCAAGCACGCCTGGAGGTTCCTCGGCAACAAGCCCTGCGGGGGCGCGCAGTGCCTGGAGCTGGAGGCCACGCCCAAGGACGGCGGCTCCGGCTACTCGAAGCGGCTGGTGCTCGTCGACGCCAACGAGATGCGCATTGCCTCGGTCGACTTCTTCGACCGCAAGGGCGTCCGCAACAAGACCCTCTCCTACGGCGGGTACAGGAAGGTCAACGACAAGTTCTGGCGGGCGCAGAGCTGGACGATGCAAAACCACCAGAACGGCAAGACCACCGTCCTGTCCTTCGTGACCATGAAGATGGGCGTGGGCCTCAAGGCCTCCGACTTCTCCGCCGACAAGCTCGGCCACTGACCGCGCTCCGCCGTTCGTCATGCCGTCGCCTCGCCTCGCCGTGCTCGCCGGTGCGCTCGCGCTCGCCGGCTGCGCGGCGACGCCCACGGCGACGACCGCCGGGCACGTGGCCGCCGAGGCGCGCATCTTCTGGCAGCCGCCGCGCTATGCCGGCCAGGAGCAAGGCAGCGGCGTCTCGCTGGTGGCCGAGCCCGAGCTCGACGTGAAGAGCGAGGACGAGGTCCAGGAGCTGGTGGCCCGCCCCTACTACCGGCTCGACCCGTACGACTCGCGGCGTTCGCACTTCGACGTGCGCAAGGCGAGCTACCGCATCGAGGCCGACGGGTGGGAGGCCGGGCTCGGCGCTGGCCAGTTCACCTGGGGCGCGCTGGAGTCGCATCGGCCGGTGGACATCGTGAACCAGGTCGACCTCGTCGACAGCCTCGACGGCTCGGCCAAGCTCGGTCAGCCCTTCGTGGAGGTCGGCTACGCCGGCGAGGTGGCCAGCCTGCGCCTGTACTACCTGCCGCTCTTCCGTGAGCGCACCTTCCCGGGCGTCGACGGCCGCCTGCGCTTCGCCGCGCCCATCGACGGCGAGAACGCCGCCTTCGAGCCCGACCTGGGGCGCTGGACGCCGAGCGGCGCGGCGCGCCTGGCGCTGCGTGGCGGTGACTTCGACGTCGGGCTCTCGGTCTTCTCCGGCCTCTCGCGCGAGCCGCGCTTCGTCGTCGAGCTGACGCGGGCGCGCGTCGTCCCGCTCTACGACCTCCTCCAGCAAGGCTCCGTCGACGCGCAATGGACGCACGACGCGCTGGCGCTCAAGGCCGAGGGCTTCGTGCGCCTGTGGACCCGGGACTTCAGGCCCTTCGCCGGCGGCGGCGCGGGCGCGGAGTACTCCTTCTTCGACATCGTCGACGGCTGGGACGTGACGGTGGTGGCGGAGATGCTCCTCGACGGCCGCCGCTCGAGGCGCCGCCGACCCTCTTCGAGCACGACGCCTTCGGCGGCCTGCGCCTGGGCTTCAACGACACCGCCAGCACCGAGATCCTCGGCGGCACCTTCGTGGACGTCCTCTCCGGAACCACGCTGGCGCACATCGAGGCCGGCCGCCGCTTCGGCGACCACTGGCGGGCCAGCGTGGCCGCCAACCTCTTCTTCGGCCCGGCAGGGAAGCCAGCGGGACTCGAGAGTGCTCTCCTGGAGGACGACCACGCCGAGGCGAACCTCGCTTACTTCTTCTAGCTTCGGCTAACATCGGCCCCGATGGCCACGCGCGCCCGCGATCCGGGGAAGCGCCGGGTGCTCGTCGTGGACGACGAAGCATCGCTGCGCGCCCTGGTGCGCACCGCCATGGAGGGCCAG
The DNA here is from genome assembly GCA_037720395.1 of Polyangiaceae bacterium. GTDB lineage: Bacteria > Myxococcota_A > Polyangia > Polyangiales > Polyangiaceae > JBBJMR01. The sequence goes on along the minus strand of JBBJMR010000020.1, from coordinate 23,044 downwards.
GGCTACGAGGTGGTCGAGGCGGCCGATGGCGCGGCGGCCATCCGCACCCTCGACGCCGAGTACTTCGACGCCATGCTGCTCGACCTGCGCATGCCCGTCGCCGACGGCTGGGCGGTGCTCGACCACCTGCGCACCATGCCCGACCACCCCATCACCCTGATGATGTCCGCGCACGGCGACATCCCGACGGCGCTCGACGCGGTGCGGCGCGGGGCGGTCGACTTCATCGAGAAGCCGTTCAAGCTTGCCGACCTCGCCCACCGCGTCGACGGCGCGCTGGGCGGCGCCAAGAGCCAGAAGCGCGTGGCCACCAAGGGCGCGGTCGTGGAGAGCGCCGCCATGCGCAAGTGCTTCGAGCTCGCCGATCGCGTGGCCGCGACGCCGGCCTCGTCGGCGTTCATCTTCGGGGAGAGCGGCGCGGGCAAGGAGATCGTGGCCACGCGCATCCACGAGAGCAGCGCCCGGCGCGGCGGCCCCTTCGTGCGCGTCAACCTCGCCGCCCTGCCCGATTCCATGGTCGAGGCCGAGCTCTTCGGCAGCGTGCGCGGCGCCTTCACCGACTCCAAGAAGGACCGCACCGGCATCCTGGCCAGCGCCCAGAGCGGCACCCTGCTGCTCGACGAGATCACCGAGTTTCGCATCGACCTGCAGCCCAAGCTGCTGCGCGTCCTCGAGGAGCGTCGCTTCTTCCCCGTCGGCTCCGATCGCGATCGACCGGTCGACCTGCGCGTCCTGGCTGCCACCAACCGCGATCCCGAGCGCGCCGTGGCCGAGGGTCGCTTGCGCGCCGACCTCTTCTATCGGCTGGCCACGGTGATCATCGAGGTGCCGCCGCTGCGCCAGCGCGAGGACGACCTGCTCCCGCTGGCGGAGCACTTCCTCGCCTGGTTCGCGGCCGAGTTCGGGCGTGGGGTGATGCAGCTCTCCCCGGACGCGGTGATGGCCATCTACTCGCACCACTGGCCGGGCAACGTGCGCGAGCTGCGCAACGTCATCGAGCGCGCCGTGATCGCGTGCGACGGGCACTCGGTGACCGCCAAGCACCTGGGCATCGTCTCCGCGCCGCTCAAGCCGCTCATGCGCGCGCCGACGCCGCTGGTGGTGTCGCTGCCGCACCAGCCGCGCTACCCCATCGCCTCGGTGCCGGTGGTGCCGGCCGCGCCGCTGATGCCGACGGGTGCGGGCGCGGCGACGGGCGGCACGCCCTCGGTCCTGCCGGGGCGTGCATCGCTGATGCCGGGCATCTCCCTGGCGCCGCCGAGCGGGCCGCCGGTCCGCCTGGAGGAGGCGCGCGCCAAGGCGCTGGAGACGGTGGAGCGCAAGCAGATCGAGAAGGCCCTGGGGGTGGGGCGCGCCAACCGCACCGCGGCCGCGGAGATCCTGGGCATCTCGCGCTCGACGCTCTGGGAGAAGCTCAAGCAGTACGGCCTGCTCGACAAGTAGGCGCGGTCTTCGCCGTCGGTCGGGGAGCTGCTCGTCCGACGGGGCCACGGCCGCGATGATACATGGCGCTCCGCCGCGCTCGTCCGCCGCGAACTGGGAATGGCGGTGTGCGGCGTTCTAACCTGGCCGCTGTATCGCCCGAGCTTCACCGGGCGCGGAGCCATGGTCATGCGCGCACTCCTTCTCCTTCCCCTCATCGCCTTGCTGATGTCGACCCTGAGCTGCATGCGCCAGCCGCGCGGCGCCGACGCGCGCGCGGCAAGGGCGCCCGCCGCAGTCGAAACCCCGGCCATGCGCGCGCGCATCGACGAGCTCGAGCGCGAGCTGTCCGCGCGCGAGGTCGCGGCAACCGAGGCCTCGCTGGGCCACGCCGACCTGAGCCGCCAGGTCGACGAGCTCGCGCAGCTCAACGCCGAGATGTCGGAGCGCCTCAAGCTCTCCAGCGAGGGCGTGCAGCAGCTGGCCGCCGAGCGCGCGCGCCTCGACGACGAGCTGGCTCAGGTCCGCGCCAAGCTCGCGGACAACGCCTGGGCCCTCCCGCCGCCGACGGCGCGCGCGGCGACGGGCCAGCGGGAGCCAGGCCGCGCCGGCCGGCGCCGAGGCCGCGCCGGCGGCGGTGCCCCCGTTGCCCGCACCGGCGGCGCCCGATGGCGCCGGCGACGAGGTCGCGGCCGTACCCGAGCCGTGACCGCGCGCGCCGTGGCGGCGGAAGAGCATCGACCGGCGGCGACGCGTCGCCTCCCGCGCTGGGCGGGGCTGGCCGCGGTGGCGACGCTGCTGGTCCTCGCCGGCGGGGTGGCGTTGCGTACCCGCATGCACCCCCGCCCCGGCGCGCCCGCGCAGACCCTCCCCTCCGCAGCGCTGCACCCGGCGCCCCGTGCCACCGCGGTGGCCCCCAACGGCTGGCCGGAGCCGGCGGCGGCGCTCACCGCGCCGGCGGTGGCCTACCCGCCGGCGTTCGGAGTGCGCAGGGTCTTCCTCGATCCCGGGCACGGCGCCGACAACAACCGCGGCAACACCTCCTGTCGCTGCGTCGACGAGGAGGACTTCACCCTGCGGGCCTCGGAGGAGCTGGCGCGCCGTCTCCGGGCCACCGGACATTTCTCGGTGCGCATGGCGCGCGAGGGCAGCGCGCTCGTTGCCTACCGCGACCGCGTCGAGGCCGCGGGGCGCTGGGGCGCCGACGCCTTCGTCAGCATCCACTCCGACGTCCGCGGCGCGTTCGATCCATGGGAGCCCGAGCCGGGTCGGAGCTGCCCGGTGAGCTGGGCGGCGCCGGGCTTCTCGGTGCTCTGGTCCGACGAGGGCGAAGCCGCGCAGATCGTCGGGCGAGTGGCGCTGGCGCGCGCCGTCGGCCGGCGGCTGGGCGAGGCGGGGTTCGCGCCCTACCTGGGCGCGGACTACGCGCTCTACCAGGCGGACACCGAGGTGCCCGGCGTCTTCGTCGACCGCCACGCGCCGGAGCAGCGCATCTTCGTGTTGCGTCGTCCGACGATGACCTCGGTGCTGGTGGAGACGCACCACGCGCTCGATCCGCGCGAGGTCGCGCGCTGGGAGGACCCGCACACGCACGACGTGTTCGCGGCGGTCATCGCCGCGGCGCTGGTCGATGTGCTCGGCGCCCGTCTCGACGCCGGCCGCTGAGCGAACGCCGGGCAGAGGGAGCGACGTCGATGGCCGGCCGGATGGAAGCGGTCAGCTGCGCTTCTTGCGCATGAGCCGGGCGGCGAGCACGCCGCCGAGGAACCCGAACAGGTGGCCCTCCCAGGAGACGCCGGCCTGCCCGGGCAGCACGCCCAGCACCAGCCCGCCGTAGAGCACGGCCACGAACAGCGACCCGACGATGGACCACAGGCTGCGCTCGAACCAGCCGCGGAGCAGCAGGTAGCCGAGGTATCCGAAGACCACGATGCTGGCGCCGATGTGCACCGAGCCGGGCGCGCCGACGAGCCAGACCCCGAGGCCGCCTACAAGGGTGGCCAGCGCCGTGACCGGGAAGATGTGGCGCGTCTCGCGCAGCATCACCATCCAGCCGAGCACCAGCAGGGGTACGCTGTTGGAGACCAGGTGCGCAAAGCCGCCGTGCAGGAGCGGCGCCAGCAGGATGCCTCGCAGCCCGGTCAGCGTGCGCGGCCTGATGCCCAGCTGATCCAGCGAACCGTGCAGGAAGAGCTGGTCGACGATCTCCAGCACCCAGAGCAGGGCCAAGCCGCCGCCGCGGATGGCCGCCTGGGTGAAGAGCTCGCGCTTCAGCTCGCGGAAGGCGAGGCCGCCCCCGGCCCCGCCGCGCGCGGGCAGGGAAGAACCGGCAGCAGACGACTTGGCGAGGGCTCTGGACACGGTGGTCGAGCGTAGCACCCGCTGCGCCGCGCGCCGCCGGGCGCGCGCGGCGACACGGTCACCACTTGCCGCCGAGCGTCACCCGGAAGGTGGCCAGGTTCCCCCGGTCGAGGCCGAAGCCGAGCGGCGCGTCCAGCGCGATGAGGGTGCCGACGCGCGCGAAGAAGCCGTCCTCTCCGTGCGGCTCGAAGACGAAGTACGGCTCGATGGCGGCCTGGAAGCGGTCGTCGTCACCGAAATCGGTGTCGGTGGCCATGATGAGAAACTGGAGGCGACCCCCGGCCCCGAGCCCGATGTTGCTGCGTCCCTCGAACTCGTTGCCGTGCTCGATGGCGACCGCCGTCTGCGCGTCGCGGTCCACGTTGTCGGCGACGGGGATGAAGATGGGCGCGGCGACGTCGGTGCGGAAGTAGAACCAGCGCGCGAAGTGGGCCTCGAGGCCGAACTGCGGCCGCACGGTGAGGCGCTCCAGCGCGAAGCGGTCCATGTCGAAGAAGGCGCGGTTGCGGCTGGCGACGCCGGCCACGAACCCGGGCTCCGCGTCGGGGTCGATGAGGATCGGAAAGGTGATCTTGCCGCCTGCCCACAGCGCCAGGGCGTCGGTCACCTTGTCGCCCCAGTGCAGCCCGGCGGCGGGGTTGCCGAGGATGAAGGCGTCGATGGTCGGCCCGAAGAAGTCGTAGCTGCCGTATGCGCTGGGCAGCGAGAAGTCGATCATCAGCTCGTCGAGAACGGCGATCTGACCGACGAGCTCCCCGGTGACGGTGGTGCCGCCCTCCACCGGCCAGACCTCGAGCTGGGCGCCGAGCCTGTGCCCCTGCTTCTTCGGCTGCCAGTCCCGGCCCTGCGCCGCGGCGGTGCCGGCGAACGCCAGCGCGGCCAGCAGGGCGGCCCCGGCCGCCAGGTGGGGATGCGCACATCCTCGGCATCTGCTGCGGTGAATGGGTCGCATGATGGGGCATCCTATCGGCTGGGCGATACGGGAGTGGGAAGGTAGCTGCGCACCCCCGCGTACGACGCTGGACCCGACCCTTCCGCGAGGTAAGTCCATGCAACCAGAGCTGGAAGACCTGTGCGACGAGGACATCCCGACGCGCATCCACCAAGAGGGTGCGGCGCTGGGCCGCGCCGCCGAGGCGAAGTCGCCTCGCAGTCCCCGTCCCTCCGACTCCCAGATCCGTGCCAGTTCCGCCGCCGCGCGCGCGTTCGACCCGCGCAAGACGGCGCTCGGGATCGGGCTGGACCTGCAGGCGGCGTTCAAGCACCCCCCGCTCGACTGGGGCTCGGAGGAGGAGGCATCGCTGTCACCTCTGCCGGTGCTGCCGCCGCTGGGCAACGGGAGCGCCGACCCCGACGTCCGCACCGTGCGCGACTTCAGCCTCGGCCCGAAGAGCGCGCCGGAGGTGGACGAGGAGGCGAAGACGGCGCTCATGCCGCAGTTCTCGCCGCCCAGCTACCTGGTGCCCCCGGCGATCGTCGACGAGGGCGCCCCGGTGCTGGCCAGCGCGGTCCAGCTCGCCGCCACCGTGCGCTCGGCCGCGATCCGCCCCACCCCGGAGCCCCAGCCTCCTCCTTACTACCCGAGCCCCTTCGAGTCGGCGCCGCTGCCGGCCCTCACCCTGGGCACGTCCCAGTTCCAGCAGCGCCCGCCGCGCCGCTGGGCCCGCAGCGTGGCCATGGTGGTCATCGCCCTGGCCGCTCTGTGCGCGGCGCTGGTGCTCTGGCAGCGCCCGCACCGCGGCAGCCTCCACGTGGACATCGCCGTGGACGGCAAGACACCGGTGCGCGACGTGGAGGTCTTCGTCGACGGGCAGCGCGAGTGCATCCACGTGCCTTGCCTGGTCGAGAACGTCGCCGCGGGCGCGCGCACCGTGCGCATCGTCGCCCAGGGCTTCGCCGCGCCGGAGGCGCTCACCGAGATGGTCGCCGCCGGCAGGCAGTCCGTGGTGCGCGTCCCGCTGGAGTCCATGTCCTCGCGCACCGGCCTCAGCGTGGGCGGCCGCTACCCGGACGTGAAGGTCTCGGTGGACGGTGAGGAACGCGGCACCCTCCCCCTGCGCGTCACCGAGCTCGCGCCCGGGCCGCATCGCCTGCGCATCGCCGGCTCCGACCGTTACGAGCCGCTGGAGCGAACCGTGGAGGTGGCCGCCGGCCGCGTCAGCGACCTCGGCGAGATCAAGCTCGCGGTCCGCCTGGGCCGCATCACCGTCGACCTGGCCACACCCGGCGCGACGGTGCTCATCGTGCGCGACGGCACCCGCAAGGTCATGCACGGGCCGTGGCCGATGTCCGTCGAGGTGACCACGGCCGACGCCTGGCGCCTCTCCGCGAGCAAGCCGGGCTTCGAGGACTTCGAGATGCCGCTCGACTTCGGCGACGGCCAGGCGACGAAGTCGGTGACCATCGACCTCGCCAAGCGCCACTGATCGCATCGCTGCCATCTCGCTGGAACCCAGCGATTCCGGGCGGCTACAGCGACGTCGCGCCCCGAACTTGGCCAGCGCCGGAGGCTGCGGCTACCCGAAGAGGATGCACCAGATCGGCTTCCCCGAGCGACGGAAGATCTCACGCGTTCCGATGTATCTGCGGGTCGACGACCGCACCGGCCTGGTCCGCGCCGCCCGCATGGGCACCGACCTCTCCCTGGACGGCATGCGCCTGGAGACGACGCGCCGCTATCGCGCCGGCGACGAGCTCGACCTCGAGCTCCGCCTCCGCGACAAGCCGGAGCCGCTGCGCGTGCGCGCGCGCGTGGTCTCCGTCGGCGAGGGCGAGGTCTCGCTGCGCTTCGACGGCCTGACGACCGCCGGCCGCGTGCGCATCACCGAGTGCATGTTCGGCGACCTGTAGGTCGCCGTGTGGGCCGCCCCGCGACCTCAGGCGCGTCCCTGAACGCTCCACCGTCCAGGCCCGCACCCCGCCAACCCGCCAGAATCCCGGCCTGGAGCCGCGCTGGCGCGAGGCACGTTGCATGCAGCGCGCAACCCATGGCCTCGCTCGGAATCATCGGCGTGCGCGACTCGTCGAGCCTCGACACGCGCGGACGCAACATCCTCGACCTCATCGAGCAGAGCATCGCCGCCGCCGACAACGAGTCGGAGCGGGCCGAGGGCGAGGCGCTGATGGACATCGTGCGCGCCCACATCGACGGCCGCGAAGACTGAGCTCGGCTCGGCAACGATCGGCACACGGGCGCCGGCTTTCACCCGGCGGCCCATGCACGAAACGAAAGGGCACGCCGCGCGGGCGTGCCCTTCCTGGTGAGCGTGTGGCGCGGCAGCGGGCGCCGCGACGCAGCCCCGTCAGTCGGCGCAGATGGTCTCGACGATGATCGCCGCGACCTCGTACGGATCCATGTTCGCCGCGGGACGGCGATCCTCGAAGTAGCCCTTGCCTTGCTGCGAGGTGGCCATGGGGACGCGGATCGAGGCGCCGCGGTCGCTGACGCCCCACCGGAACTGGTGGATGCTGCACGTCTCGTGGAGGCCGGTGAGGCGCTCCTCGTTGTGCGCGCCGTAGACCTTGATGTGCTCCTCGTGGCGCTTGCCGAGCTTGGCGCAGGCGGCCTCGATGATCTTCAGGCCACCATCGGCGCGCGTGCCCTTGGTGGAGACGTTGGTGTGCGCACCGGCCCCGTTCCAGTCGCCCTTGATGGGCTTGGGGTGGAGCGTGGCGCTGACGCCGTACTCCTCGCCCACACGATAGAGCAGCCAGCGCGCCAGCCAGAGCTCGTCACCGACGTCGACCGGACCCAGCGGCCCGATCTGGAACTCCCACTGCGCCGGCATGACCTCGGCGTTGGTGCCGGCGATCGAGAGGCCGGCCTTCATGCAGGCCTCGGCGTGCGCCTCGACCACCTCGCGGCCGAAGACCTCGTCGACGCCCACGCCGCAGTAGTACCCGCCCTGCGGCGCGGGGAATCCCTTGTCCGGCCAGCCGAGGGGCTTGATACCGTCGAAGAAGGTGTACTCCTGCTCGATGCCGAACCACGCCTCGTGGGCGGCGTACTTCTCGGAGATGGCGCGACAGCGCGCGCGGGTGTTGCTGGGGTGCACGCTGCCGTCGGCGTTGAGCACCTCGCAGAGCACCAGGACGTCGCCCTCGTCGTGGAGGGGATCGATGGTCATCTTGGCAGGCTTGAGCTGGCAGTCGCTGAAGTGACCTTCGGCCTGCTGGGTGCTCGAACCGTCGAAGCCCCAATCCGGAAGCTGGTCGAGCTTCTTGATCGGGCCGTCGATGATCTTGGTCTTGCTGCGCAGCTTGGCGGTCGGCTTTTGTCCGTCGATCCAGATGTACTCGGCGCGAATCTTTTTCACGGTACGCTCCCGATCCGGCGCGAGCCCGACTCCGCGAGCGCGAAGAGGCCCGACCCACTTTGGCGGGACGCATAGCAAGAAGGCGGCGCGACGGACAGCCGCGCCGAGGGTTCGCCGCGACCGCACGGCGGTAACGGCGGCTCTACCGACGATTTGCTGAGCAGTTCCCGTGCGTAGGAGACATCGATGGGCCCGATCGTACTGTGGGCTGACTCACCGAACGGGCTCCTTATTTCGCAATGCGTCGCGGTCGGCGCGGCGCGTCGTGGCGTAGGCGACGGCGGACCCGCCTCCAGTGGGTGGCCGGATCCGGGGCGCGCCCCACGGGGGGTGCCCGGATCCGGACATGGGTAACGAACAGATACACGGACAGGGACACGGGCACAGGCACGGACGGACACGGACTCGGGCACGTGCACACGGACACCACCCCGACATGTGAACGCGCGCCCGTGCCCTGGTGGCCCAGGGCGCCTGCTGCGGTGGCGGCGTCGGGTGCCGCGGTTCGCAGCAGTTTGCGCAGCGAATCAGCGGCTTGCCGCCAGTTTTCGCGCGACGCGAGGGCACAGGGGCGCGCAAGCGCGACAGGAATGCCGCGGTGGCGGGCGCCGCGACACACTTTGCGCGTTACCGAGTTGACGGGCGGGCGCCTATCCGCGCGGTCGATCGCTGGTTTCGCCCGGATCCTGGAGATGTCGGCCGAGCGGCACGCTTCTTGGAAGAAGGGCTGGCATGTCGCGGGATCAGGAGCGAGGCGCCGGCGGGGGGCACACGGCCCCCCTGAGCGAGCGCGCGCCCTTCGCGGCACAGAAGCGCATCGACGCCTTCTTCGACGGCGAGGACGACGTGCTCGCCCTGGAGAGCAGCCCGCCCGAGGCGGACGACTGCGGGCACGGCGACGACGACGCGTGTCCATACAGCCACGGCTCGCGCGACGAAGCGCCGGCGCGCGCCGCCTGACCATCGACAGCAGCGAGGTCTCCGGGCGGAGCCTCGCGCCCGCGACCCGGCGCCGATAGTCGCCCTGCCCCGCGGCGCGCGCGCCCACTCCGTTGGCGAGCGCTCGCGCAGTGGTGGTAGGTGTCGGTGAGCGAATGGACCTCGCCGCCATCGAGCGCAGCCTCCGGGCGTCCGCCGACAGGGCCATCGTCGCCGACGCGCGCCTCGTGCGGCGCGTGATCAAGGCGCACCGGAGCATCCCCGGCCTCGGTCTCCAGGTCCCACACGAACGCTGCTACGCGCTGCCGCGCGCCGCGCTGCTGTCCATCGTCACCGCGGAGGAGCTCGGCGAGGCCGCCGGCACCTCGCTGCCCGCGGAGGTGGTCCTGCTGGCGCGGCCCATGCCGGCCGACGTCAGCGGTCGCTCCGGCGCCGAGGTGCTCACCCGCCTCTGGCGCGCGGCGTTCCACGCGCGCGTGCACCTGGCGTTCGACAGACGCTTCGACGGCGGCGCGCTCACCGAAGCGGCCGTACGCGAGCGCATCGACCACCTCGGGCAGACGGAGTTCGACGAGGTGCGCGCCATCCTGCGCGCCGACGACCTGCTCCTGCCGCCGTCCGGTGACCGCGAGGCGTGGGTGGAGTTCGCCGCGCTCTGGCTGGAGCTCCGGCACTTCGCGCCCAACCTGCTCGAGGCCACCTTCCCCAGCCTGGTCGATCCCGAGCGCGTCGACGCGCTGCTGACGCCGGACGTGGAGGTACAGAGCCTCCTCGACGGCTCCTCGCCGGTGGGCGCGGACGCGGCCACCGTGGTGCGCCCCCCCGCCAGCACCACCGCGCCCACCTTCTCCGCGCCGCAGACGCTGGGGCTGTCGGGGGCGCGGCCGCGCACCAAGCCGAGCGCTGCCCAGGCCAGGCGGCTCGCGGCCCGCTCCCGCGCTGCCGCCGGGAAGGGGCGGTGGGTGCGTGCCGCCATTCTCGGCGCACGTGGGGCAGAGGCCGACGCGGAGGAGGGGCGCGAGGGGCGCTCGGCGCGGCGCGCGGCGGCCGCGGCCCTCGACGCCCGGCTGCGCGCCGCGCTGGCGCCGCCCGGCAAGGATCCTCCGCCCGGGGATGTGGAGTGGACGTCCCTGCTCGCCCTGCTCGCCGAGCGCTCGGCGACGCGTCGCGGCGTGCGGTACCCGATCGAGCGCGGCTGCTGTTGGACCTGCAGTCGGCGGTCTTCGCCGCGGACCACGTGGAGAGCACCGTCGACCTGGTGAGCTGGGCGGCCTCCTTCGGCAAGCGCCCGGTGGTGCGCGAGCTGCCGGCGACCCGCGAGGTGCGGATCCTGCGCCACGTCCGCAGCGCGTACCGCAAGGTGCGCTATGCGCGCCTGCCGGCGGCGGAGCGCAAGCTGCTGGCCAAGGCGCTGACCTGGGCCCATACCCGGGCGGACAGCAACGTGCGGGGCGCGCTGCGCCCGCGGATCTTCGGGGTCCTCGACGCGGTGGGGATCGCGCCCGATCACCTCCCGGAGCGGGTGGCCCGCGACAAACTCGTCGAGGAGATCCTCGACCTCGCCTGCCTGCGCGGCTTCGTCACCCTGCCGCACCTTCGCGACGCGATGTCCCGCAACCAGCTCAAGCTCGAGGACCTCGATGGAGTCTACGAGCTCTGGTCGGGCGATCCGCTGCTGCAGGCCGATCGGCGCCTCGACCTGGTCCTCGACGGCGTCTACCGGCGCGGCGAGGTCTACCTGCGCGCGCTGCAGAAGGTCTCCTCGCTGGTCTTCGGCACCGCGGTCGGGCGCGCGCTGACGCTCTTCCTGCTCCTGCCCGCCGGCGGCGCGTTCATCGTCCTCGAGGCGGCGCAGCACCTGGTGAACCCCATCGGCACGCGGCTCGGCTTCCCTGCAGTGGGACTGGTCGACGTCTACACCATGGGCATCGGCTCGTTGCTGGTGCTCGGGCTCATCCACAGCGCGCTGCTGCGGCGCGGCGCGGTGCGCGTGGTGCGCACCATGGCCTCGGTCCTGATGGCCGTCTTCTTCCGCATCCCGCGCTGGCTGATCACGTCGCCGCCCGTGCAGCGCTTCCTGCGCAGCCGCTTCTTCGGTGGGCTGGTGCGGCGCGTGGTGGTGCCGCTGGCGCTGACCGCGGCGGCGGTGCGCCTGACCCCGCTGTGGGGGCAGCAGCCAGTCGTCGCCGCCGCCGGCGGCGCCGCGGTGTTCGCGGCCAGCAGCCTGGCGCTGGCCACGCGGCTCGGTTCGCTGCTCGAGGAGGTGCTCTGGGACTGGCTGGCGCCGACCTGGCGACACCTCGGCCGGCACGTGCTGCCCGGCCTGCTCACCCTGATCGCCGGCGCCTTCCGCCGCTTCTCGGATCTGATCGAGCGCGGCATCTACACCGTCGACGAGCTGCTTCGCTTCCGCCAGGGCCAGCACTGGCTGATGCTGCCGCCCAAGGCGATCGGCGGCCTGATGTGGTTCTTCGTGGCCTACGTGATCCGCGTCTACTTCACGCTGCTCATCGAGCCGGAGGTCAACCCGCTCAAGCACTTCCCCGTGGTCACCGTGGCGCACAAGCTGTTCCTGCCCTTCTCGCCCGGCATCAGCCACCTCATCGCCTCGGCGCTCTCCTTCCTCGGCGTATTCCTGGCCAGCACCATCGCCTGGGTGACGGTCTTCCTGCTGCCCAGCGTGTGCGGCTTCCTGGCCTGGGAGCTGAAGGAAAACTGGCGCCTCTACCGCCAGAGCCGCAACAAGAACCTGGTCCCTTCGCACATCGGCGCGCACGGCGAGACCATGCACGGCCTGCTCGTGTCCGGCTTCCATTCCGGCACCGTGCCCAAGCTCTACGATCGCCTCCGTCACGCGGCGCAGCGCCAGGACGAGCTGGTGAGCCGCGGACGTGGCGACGACGGCGGCGAGCCCGCCAGGAACGAAGCCTCTCTGAGCAGGTTCCGCGACGGGATGGTAGCGGTCGAGGATGCGGTGCGGCGCTTCGTGCAGCGCGAGCTCTGCGAGCTCCTGGTGCGCGAGAAGCGCTGGTCCAAGGGCCCGCTCGAGGTGACCCGGGTGGAGCTCGGCTCCAATCGCATCCGAGTCGGCGTCCGCTGCCCGAGCGTGGGCGGCGGCGTGTGCGAGCTGTCGTTCGAGGAGCAGTCGAGTCTGCTCCTGGCGAGTATCGTCGAACCGGGCTTCGTCGCTTCCCTGGAAGAGCCGGCGCGCACCCTCTTCGAGAATGCGCTCGCCGGGCTCTACCACCTGGCAGGCGTGGACGTGGCCCGCGAGCAGGTCGAGGCCACGCTGGGGGCCGATACGCCCTACGACATCTCCGAGGAGGGGTTGGTCATCTGGCCCGGCGAGGGATACCGCAGCGAGGTCGTCTACGCGCTGCCACACGGCAAGCAGCAGGTCACCCTCGAGCCCCGCCTCCGCGGCGAGCCCCGCCGCAGCCGCCGCGTCCACTCGACGCCCGCGCCTTCTTCCTCGTCCATCAGCCCATCGCCTGGGCCGACTGGGTGCACGCGTGGAGCGGCGGCGACCGCGGCCGCTCGGACGCGCGCCGGCTGGTCAGCGGCGTGTCCCTGCTGCCCCCGCGGCGCAACGGATGAAGGCTCGCTGAGATGGAATGAAACGAGCGGCGCGCCCGTGCTCGGGTCGCGCCGCTCCGCTCCGTCTTTTGGCAGACGCGCTCGCTACTTCTTCGCCGGCGGCTTGGCCGCGGGCGTGGCGCTCGGCTTGGCGGCCGCTGCCGCCGGGGTCGCGCTGGGCGCGCCGGCGGCCGGCTTCGCGGACGGCGCCGCGGCGCCGCCAGCAGCCGGGGCTGCGCTCGGGGCTGCAGCTGCGCCGGTGGCAGCCGCCGCGCCGCCCTTGACGGGCGCCGCCAGGCCGGCGGCCTTCACCGGCGCCTTGCCCGGCGTCGCCGCCGCCGCGGTGGCCGTGTTCGCCGCCGAGGTCTCTGCGGCGGCCGGGGTGGCGGCCGTGCTCGTGGTCGGCGAGGCCTCGCTGGAGCCGGAGCCGCCGAGGATCGCAAGCGCCACGCCAGCGGCGAGCGCGACCGGGCTGCCGATGAGGAAGATCTTCGCCAGCTTCTGCGCCGAGCCGAGGATCTCGTCGCGCGACTTGTTGGAGAGGATGAGCGAGCGCCAGCTGGGCGAGGTGATCGCCCCACCGCCGTCGGCCGCCTTGCCGCAGGCGTACATGCGCGGGACCACGGGCAGGACCTTCTCCTCGACGCGGTACTTGGTGCCGGCGTTGAAGGCGCCGGTCTGCAGCCGGTAGTTGCCGAACATCAGGTCCTGACCGGTGATGCCTCCCAGGAGGCCGGGGCTCTTGGTCTCCGTCTTCGTCTGGTTGGGCTCGAAGTCGCCGCCTTCGCGGGCGTCGATCCACACCGGGCCGCTGCCGTCGTCGACGGCGAACTGGGCCGCCGCCTTCTCGTTGTTGAACTCCTTCGACTTCTCGGTGTCGCCGTCCTTCCAGGTGGCGGTGACCTTGACGGAGAACCAGAGGCAAGGCGTGCCGCTGACCGGCGACATGAGCGGCTGCTGGCAGAGGACATTGCCCTCGACCGAGACCGCGCCGCGGGGGCCGGCAGCGGCGGGGCCGCGCGCGGCCACGTCACCCGTCTTGGCGAGGGGGGCCCCACCCACACGCCCCGCCCTGAGCTTCTGCGCGATGCCGACGATGAGGCCGATGATGGCCAAGGCAACGAGGATCATTCCAAAAGCGCTCATTCTGTACCTTCCGAGGGGCGTTGGAGATGCGGCGTGCCGCGCCGCACGGCTTGCGCGATGCGTGATACCCGCCAGGGACGGACATCTTCCCTGGCTGCCGACGACGAGGGCGTCCTCCTCGTCGGCGCCAGGTGTTGCTACGCACCGAGTGCAGTGTCCGAGTCGGGCCAGGGCCCACGGAAAGGATCCGGTGATGCGCCCTCGGCCGCGTGCGTCGTGTCGCACGTGTGGGTCTACCTGGGGTCCCCCTGTCAAATGCCGTCAAAGGCGGTCAAAGCGAGACGCGCGCGACACGGATACGGATACGGACAAGGGCACGGACACGGACACGGACACGGACACGGACACGGATACGGATACGGACAAGGGCACGGACACGGGCACGGACACGGACACGGACACGGACACGGTCAGGCATCGTCGCGTACCAGGGGCACGTCGGGCGCCAGCGCGTAGCCGGCCTCGGTGGTGCGCAGTAGCTCGCGGAGGCCCAGCTTGCGCAGCGACGACAGGGCCACGCGCACCCGGTGTGCGCCGGCGCTGGCGATGACCTTCTCGCCGGGCCAGCCGGCGGCGAGGAGGTCCTCCCAGCCGAGCGCCCGACCGGGCGTGGCGGCGCGTGCCTCGGCGAGCTGGTCGAGCACGCGCGCCAGCGGCCGACGCGTGGCCAGGGAGACGCGCTCTCCGTGCGGCGGCCGGAACCAGGCGCCGCCTGCGCCGACCAGGAGCGCAGAGTCCGGCGGGAGCGGGCGCGGCGGCGCGAGCGCTGCGACCGGGAGGCGCGCCGGGCCAGACGCACGGCCACCGGCAGCGGCGTCTGCGACTCGGCCAGGCGTACGCCGGCGATCTGTGCCTCGACCACCGCCACCTCCGCGTGCAGCACGGAGGCGGCATCGAGCTGCTCGCGCACCGTGGCCGCCAGCCGCCGCGCCTCGGCGCCACGGCCGGCCTGGTGCTCCACACCAGCGAGGTGCAGACGCGCCCGCCGCGACCGCTCCACCTCGCCGGCGTCGTCGAGCGCCACCACCGCGCGCCGCAGGAGCGCGTACGCCTCGGCGCCGCGCCCCTGTTGGCGACAGAGGGCGCCGAGCAGGGTGTCGGCCTCGGCGGCCTCGGCGACCAAGCCGGCCGCGCGCAGCCCGGAGGCGGCGGCCTCGTAGTGGGCGCGGGCCGCCTCGAGCGCGCCGGCGTCGTGATCGCACAGGCCCAGCGCTACCTCGGTGAAGGCCCGCGCCTCCGGCTGCTGCGACTCCCCGGACATCTCGTCCAGCAAGGCCCGCGCCTCGGTCGTGCGCCCGAGGTCGAGCGCGGCCAGCGCCAGCGCGCGCCGCGCCTCCTCCGCTCGGTCGAACCGATGGGCCGGCACGCGGCGCGCATCGACCGCGTCCAGCGCGACCGCGCGCTCCAGCGCGGTGTGCGCTTCGGAGGAGCGACCGGCGCCGCGCAGCACGCGACCGAGGCCGAGCAGCGCGCCGGCCTCCTCGTCGGGCGCGTGCGCCTGAGCGAACCGCACCGCGGCCTCGAGGTGGACGATGGCCTCACCGACCGCGCCGCGCGCCGCCAGCGCCAGGCCGAGCTCGGCGGTGATGCGGCCCTCGAGTGCGGCAGCGCCCAGCGTGCGCGCCAGTCCGAGCGCGCGCACCAGATCGCGCGCGCCGCCGGCGGCGTCGTCACGGCGGCGGCGCAGCGCCCCGCGCAGCGCGAGCACCTCCGCCGCCAGCGCCGGGTCGGCGCCGCTGGCCTTGGTGGCGTCGAGCACCGGCGCCACCAGCTCCAGGTAGGCCGTGGCCGGCCCGCCCTCCATCAGCGCCGGCCCCAGCAGCACCAACGCCCGCAGCGCCGGCTCGGCGGCACGCGCGCTCACCGGACCGCGTCCGAGCACGCGCTCCACCACCGCCAGCAGCTCGTCGCGGAGGCGCAGCACCTCGCGCCCGTTACCGTGCGCCGCTTCGTCGGCCACCGCCAGGGCCCATGCGGTGTGTCGCGCCTCGAGGTCCGCGGCGAGCGCGCCGCCGCCCAGCGCGCGGCGAACGGCGGCGGGCAAGCGCAGGAGCAGCTCGCCGCCCGGATCCTCGCGCGCCGACAGCAGCCAGCGAGCCCGTAGCCTGGTCAGCACGTCGATGACCGGCGGCACCCCGGCGTGCGCGGCCAGGTCGACCACCGTCTCTGCGGCGCGCGCATCGATCTCGCCCCGGAAGACACGGAGCTGCGCGAGCGCCGCCGCCTCGTGCGGAGCGAGCGCGGCGATGGCCGCAGCGAGGCCAGCCGAGAGCGCGTCCCCGGCACCCGGGGCGGCGGCACCGCCGGCGTGCTGCCGCATGCGGTGCAAGAGGGCGCGTGCCCCCATCACCGCCATGCGGGCCGCCGCCAGCTCGATGGCCAGCGGTACGCCGTCGAGCTCGGCCACGATCGCCTCCACGAACGACAGCTCCTCCGCGCCCGGCGCCCAGCCGGGTCGCGCGCGCTCGGCGGCGGCTGCGAACAGCTGCACCGCCGGGCTCGCCGCACCGGTGGGCGCGGCCGCGCCGATCGTCAGCAGCGGGCCGTGCTCGAAGACGCTGCCCGACATCCCCGCGTCGCGCGCGCGTGTGGCCAGCAGCACGGCCGCCTCCGGCGCGGCGGTGGGCATCGCCTCCAGCAAGGCGCGCAGCGCCCCACCGTCCTCCTCCACGCCGTCCACCACGAGCAGACACGGGCCCCGCGCTGCCAGCGCCGCAGCGACCGAGCCAGCCCGTGCGCCGACGGCCGCGGCGAGGCAGTCCTGCTGCGTGGCCGGCGCGCTCGCGCCCTCGAGGGCGCACCAGCACACGGAGCGTTCGCCGGGCGCGTCGCCCGCGGCCCAGGCCACGGCCACCTCGCGCGCCAGGCGCGTCTTGCCGATCCCCGCAGGGCCGACGACCATCACCCGCTCGCCGGCCTCGAGGGCGTCGAGCGCATGCGCCAGCTCTCGCTCGCGACCGAAGAGGGGCCACGGGCCAGCGGCCGGGATACTCGCCGTCGGCGCTGTCATGCGCGCGAGCATATCTCTGCCACGATGGCCTTACGCGGTACGCTCCGGTGACTCTCCGGGACAAAGGTGCGATCGATGGCATTCCAGGCGCAGAACCCGGCCACGGGCGAGGTGATCGAGACCTGCCCGGTGCCCACCGCCGAAGAGATCGAGGCCGCGCTCTCCAGGGCGCACCGCGCCGCGCCGGCGTGGCGCGCGCGCTCGGTCGCCGAGCGCGCGGCGCCGATGAAGCGCATGGCCGAGCTGCTCCGCTCCAGCGCCGCGGAGCACGCGCGCACCATGGCGCGCGAGATGGGCAAGCCCGTCGCCCAGGGCGAAGCGGAGGTCGAGAAGTGCGCGCTGGTCTGCACGCACTACGCCGAGCACGCCGCGGCCATGCTCGCGCCCGAGCCGCGCGACGTCGGCGGCGACGAGGCGTTGGTGCGCTTCGATCCGCTCGGCCTGGTGCTGGCGGTCATGCCCTGGAACTTCCCCTTCTGGCAGGTGTACCGCTTCGCGGCGCCGGCGCTGATGGCTGGCAACGTGGCCTTGCTCAAGCACGCCGAGTCTGTGCCCGGCTGCGCGCGCGCTCTCGAAGCGCTCTTCCGCGTAGCAGGCTTCCCCGAGGGCACCTTCCAGGCGCCGCTCCTGGTGCGCGAGCAGGTACCCGGCATCCTCGCCGACGCGCGCGTGGCCGCGGCAACGCTCACCGGCAGCGAGCGCGCCGGCAAGAGCGTGGGCGAGCACGCCGGCCGCGCGCTCAAGAAGGTGGTGCTCGAGCTCGGCGGCAGCGATCCGTTCGTCATCCTCGCCGACGCCGACGTGGCCAGGGCGGCCAAGGTGGCCGCCGAGTCGCGCCTGATCAACGGCGGCCAGAGCTGCATCGCCGCCAAGCGCTTCATCGCCGTCGACGCCGTGCACGACCGCTTCCTGGAGGCCTTCGTGGAGGCCATGCGCGCGGTGCAGCCGGGCGACCCGCTGCAACGCGAGACCAAGCTCGGCCCGATGGCACGGCTCGACCTGCGCCACGAGCTGCACCGACAGGTGCGGCAGAGCGTGGACGGCGGCGCAGCGCTGCGCCTCGGCGGCGTGGTGCCGGACGGGCCCGGCGCCTTCTATCCGCCGACGGTGCTCGCCGAGGTGCGCCCGGGCATGCCCGCCTACGACGAGGAGACATTCGGCCCGGTGGCCGCCGTCATCCGCGCGCGCGACGAGGACGACGCGCTGCGCATCGCCAACGACACCGGCTTCGGCCTCGGCGCGGCTGTATGGACCGCCGATGTCGCGCGAGGCAAGCGCCTGGCAGAGCGTGTCGACGCCGGGTGCGTGTTCGTCAACGGCATGGTCAAGAGCGACCCGCGCGTCCCGTTCGGCGGGGTGAAGCGCTCCGGCCACGGGCGCGAGCTGGACGCGGTGGGCATGCGCGAGTTCGTGAACCTGAAGACGGTGTGGGTGGCGAAGTGAGCACGCTGGCGCGCTCGGTGACCACCGAGCTGCCCGGGCCGCGCACGCGCGCCCTGGTGGCCCGCGGCGGCTTCGACATGCAGAACGGCTATCGCTCGCTGGTCGTCGACGACGCGCGCAGCGAGGGCGTCTTCCTGGTCGACGTCGACGGCAACGTCTTCCTCGACCTCTTCGCCAACTTCGCGCTGGGCGCCCTCGGCTACCGGCACCCGGGCCTGCTCGAGGCTGCGCGGAGCGAAGCCTTCGCCCTGGCGGCGGTGAGCCCGACGTCGACGCCGTTCGTGACCACGCCGACGTGGTTCGACTTCGTGGAGGCGCTCGAGCAGCGCTACGCGCCGCGCGGCATGGCACGCGTCTTCTGCGTCGACGCCGGCGGCGAGGGGGTGGAATCGGCGCTCAAGGCGGCGTTCATCGTCCACGCTGAACGGCGGCGCGCCGCCGCCGGCCGCCCCGAAAGCCCGCTGGAGCTCGACGAGGCCGAGCAGCGCGCCATGCTCGACAACGCGGGCACCGACGCGGTGATCGTCTCCTTCGACGGCGCCTTCCACGGCCGCGGGCTGGGCCCGCTCGCGGCCACGCACAGCAAGGTCATCCACAAGGCCGACCTGCCCGCCTTCCCCTGGCCGATGGCTCCCTTCCCGGCCAACCGCTTCCCGCTCGCGCGCTACGCGGAGGAAAACGCGCGCGGCGAAGCCGAGGCCCTGCGCGAGCTGGAGCGCATCCTGGACGCGCACGCCGGGCGCGTCGCTGCGGTGCTCGTCGAGCCCATCCAGAGCGAGGGCGGGGATCGTCACGCCAGCGCCGCCTTCTTCCAGCGCGCCCAGGCGCTGGCGCGGGCGGCCGGCGCGGCGTTCGTGCTCGACGAGGTGCAGACCGGGGTGGGCATCACCGGCACTCTCTGGGCACACGAGCAGCTCGGCTTACCCCACGCGCCCGACCTGATGGCCTTCGGAAAGAAGATGCAGATGGGAGGCTTCTTCGCCACCGAGCCGTGGGCGGTGACGCGCTTCGGCCGCATGTACCAGACGCGCAACGGCGACCGCGCCCGCGCGATGCTGGCGCTGGCCACGCTGCAAGCCATCGAGCACGACGACCTGCTGGCCAACGTGCGCGGCACCGGCGCGCACTTCCTGCATCGCCTGGAGGAGCTGGAGGCGCGGCACCCTGGTCTGCTCAGCGACGCGCGCGGCAAGGGGCTGATGCTGGCCTTCGACATGCCCACGCCCGCGGTGCGCGACGACTTTCTGAAGCGATGCATGGCGCGCGGCGTGTTCGCCACCTACACCGGATCGCGCTCGGTGCGCCTGCGCCCGCATCTGATCACCAGCGTCGCCCACGCCGACGACGCCGCCAACGTGTTCGACGCGGTGCTCGACGAGCTCGGCTGAGCATGCCGCCGCAGATCGAGGTGCTGCTGTCCACCGAGCTCGAGACGGCGCACGCTGCCGGCGGCGCACTGGCGGTGCACCAGCTGCGCGCCGTCGCCTCTCCGGAGGAGCCTGACTTCGCGGAGGGCTTCGCGGCGCTGGACGCGGAGTTCGGCGCGCGCGGCGAGCTCGAGCGCCGCGCGGTCCTGGAGCGCTGGATGCAGGACGGCGACGGCCCGGGCGCACCGGAAGGCTACTTCTTCCTGGTGGCCCGCACGCGCGGTGGCGAGCTGGCGGCGGTGCGCGACTGCCACGTGGTCGTCGATGGCGCGCGAGCCGCGGTGGTCGTGTACCTGGCGCACGCCCTGGTGCTGCCCGCGCACCGGCGTGGCGGCATGGGCGCCCTGCTGCGAGCCGCGCCGCGCGCGCTCGGACGACGTGCCCTGACGGCGCTCGACCCGGGCGTCGCGCCGCCGCACCTGCTGCTGGTGGCGGAGATGGAGGGCTGGGATCCAACCGACGAGGACAGCCGCGCGCGCCTCGTAGCCTATGGTCGCGCCGGCTTCGCGGCCATCGCCCCCGGCGAGCTGGCCTATGCGCAGCCGGACTTCCGCGATGCGACCGCCATCGACCGCGCCGGCGGGCCACAGCCGGTGCCGCTGCTTCTCGTCGCCCGGATCGAGCCGGCGCCGCCGCGTGAAGGGCGCATCCCCGTGGCGCTCGCCGAGGCGGCCATCGCCGGCCTGCACACGGTGTTCGCCAGCCATTGTGCCGCGGAGCACCTGCGCGGGCCACGCGCGCGCGCGCTTGCCTCGCTGCGCGCGCTGACCGACCCGGCGCCGCTCGTCCAGCTGCCACGAAGCCCAGACGACGTGGGGGCGCTGGAGGCGCTGGCCCGCACGCGAATGCTCGCCGGGCACGCGGCGAGCACGGAGGGATGACCGATCGCAGGTGACTCGGCCCGTGCCCGTGCCCGTGTCCGTGTCCGTGTCCGTGCGAGCCCGCGCGCTATGCTCGGGGCATGCCCGCCGCGCTTCCGCCCAGCCCCTCCCCTCCCCTCGCCGGCGGCCCGAGCGTGCGCACGTGGCGACCGCCATCCCCGGCCCCGCGTCCGAAGCGCTGCGTGCCCGGCACGGCCGCTACCAGGACGCCCGTACCGTTCACCTCTACCAGGACCCGGAGAAGAGCCGCGGCACCACCCCGTCGACGTGGACGGCAACGTCCTGCTCGACGTCTATGGCCACATCGCCGCCCTCCCCGTCGGGTACAACCACCCCGACCTGCTCGCGGCGTGGCGCGGCGGGCGCTTCGACTGGGCGGCAGGGTACCGGCCCGCCCTGGGCATCGCGCCCCCGCCGCAATGGGTGGACATCGTGGAGCGCACGATGATGCGCGTCGCGCCGCCGGGGCTGGGTCGCCTGGTCACGGTGACCACCGGCAGCGAGGCGGTCGAGAACGCCATCAAGGCGGCCTTCGTCCGCCTGGCCGCGCGTCGCCGCGGCGGCGCCGCCCCCAGCGCCGCCGACCTCGATGCCTGCATGCGCAACGAGCAGCCCGGCGTCGAACGCTTCCAGGTCGTCTCCTTCGAGGGCGGCTTCCACGGCCGCAGCCTGGGCGCGCTCTCGCTCACGCGCAGCAAGCCGATCCACAAGCTGGACATCCCCGCCTTCGCCTGGCCGGCGGTGCCCTTCCCCGAGCTGCGCTATCCGCTCGCCGCGTACGCCGCGGAGAACGCGGCCGCCGAGGCGCGCTCGCTGGAGGCGCTGGAGGCCACCTTGCGCGCGCACCCCGAGGAGGTGGCCGCCGTCATCGTCGAGCCCATCCAGGGCGAGGGCGGCGACCGCCACGCCAGCGCGCATTTCTTCCGCGAGGTCCGGCGGCTGTGCAGCGCGCATGGCGCGGCGTTCATCGTCGACGAGGTGCAGACCGGCGGCGGCGCCACCGGCCGGCTCTGGGCGCACGAGGCCTGGGAGCTGACCGAGCCGCCGGACATGGTGACCTTCTCCAAGAAGATGCAGATCGGCGGCTTCTACCTGCGCGAGAGCTTCGCGCCGCAGGAGCCGTACCGCATCTTCAACACCTTCCTCGGCGATCCGCTGCGTGCCGCGCAGCTGGAGGTCATCCTCGAGATCGTGGAGCGCGACCGGTTGCTGGAGAACGTCCGGGTCACCGGCGCCTGGTTCCTGGCCGAGCTCGAGGGCCTGTGCGCGCGCTTCGCCGGCCTCCTCTCGGGCGCGCGCGCCGCCGGGACCTTCGCCGCCGTCGATGTCCGCGACGCGGCGACCTGCGTGCGCCTGCTCGAAGCGCTGCGGGTTCGCGGCCTGGAGGTCGGCGGCTCCGGCGCACGCAGCGTGCGCTTCCGGCCGGCGTTGGTCTTCGCGCCGCGCCACGCCGCCGAGACCATCGAGCTGCTCGAGGCCGCCTGCCGGTCCGTGTCGTGACGCCCGTGACGCCCATCCCCGTCTACTCGTCACCTGGCTACGTGGCCGACATCGGCGCGCACGTCATGCCCATGCGCAAGTTCGACCTGGTGCGCGAGGCCATGGTGGCGGCGGCGCTGCCGGTCGAGGTGCGCGCACCGGAGCCGGCCTCGGACGCCGACCTCCTGCGCGTGCACACCGCCGAGTACCTGCAAGCCATCGAGCGCGGCGAGCCGCGCGCCCTGGCGGAGTCCCAGAAGTTCCCCTGGTCGCCGGCGCTGGCGCGCGCGGTGCGGCTCACCAACGGCGGCTGCATTGCCGCGCTGCACGCGGCGATGGAGCGCGGCGTGGCGGCGAACCTGGCCAGCGGTTTCCACCACGCGCACGCCGACCACGGCGAGGGCTTCTGCACCTTCAACGGGCTGGTGGTGGCGCTGGAGCAGGCACGCGCGGCCGGGCGCATCGAGCGGGGCCTGATCGTCGACTGCGACCTGCACTACGGCAACGGCACCGCGGCGCTGCTCACCAGCCGGCCCTCGCTCTACGCCCTCAGCGTCTACGGCAACTGGTACGCCCGCAACACCGCGCATCGCGACGTCGACAGCGAGCGCGCCGCGGACACCGACAACGCCTGGTCGGTGGCGGTGCCGAACGGCGCCGGCCGCGACGCCTACCTCGGCGCCCTGCGCGCGGCGCTGCCCGGGGCCATCGAGCGCGCGCGGCCGGACGTGGTCCTCTACCAGGCTGGCGCCGACCCGTACCGCGAGGATCCGTACTCGCCGCTGGAGCTCGACGCCTCCGACCTGCTCGAGCGCGATCGCCTCGTCTTCGAGGCGCTGCGCGCCGCAGGAATCCCGGTGGCCTGGGTGCTCGCCGGTGGGTACACGCGCGACATCACCAAGGTGGTCGAGGTGCACGTCAACACCGCGCGCGCCGCCTGCCAGGCCTTCGTCGCTTAGCACTACTGCCTGAGGTCTTGGCAGATGGATTGGGTCCACGCATGCGGCGAGGCCCACTCGAGTCCGGCGAGACCGGTGAACGGCT
>JBBJMR010000469.1:0-4916 GCA_037720395.1 Polyangiaceae bacterium | reverse complement strand
CTGCTTCCTCCATCTCTCACCTGCTTCCCTCTGCCGGTTTTGACCGGCGCACCCCACCCCGCCGCCTGCTGCGGCGCCCGTCCCCATCGCGCCGGAGATGCTGGTCGCCTCCGGCCCCGCGCGCCGCTCGTGGCTCCTCCCCGTCCTGGTCCTGCTGGCATGCGCAGCCGCCACCTCCGGGCTCTTGCTGGCCTATCCGGAGCTGCTGGCCTTCGCCGGCTGACGCTGTCGGCGCGCGCCCGCGGGAGACACCAGGGCGGACGACGCCGTGGGCTCGTCTCCGATTGACGGCGCCGCCGCGGGGCGCGATCTTCCGGCTTCGCCCGGGCGTCCTGCCGCCCGGCGTACGTCGTCGGAAGCGCAGCCATTCGATCGGAGCCGAGGGAGCCGCATGCACGAACAGAACATGGCCATCGTCAAGTCGCTGGTGAGCGTGGCATGGGCCGACGGCAACTTCGCCGAGGAGGAGCGAGAGATGGTCGAGGCGCTGATCTCGGCGTTCGACGCGAGCGAGGACGAGGCCAAGGAGATCCGCGGCTACGCCGAGCAGAAGCGGACCATCGACGACGTCCCCGTCACCGAGCTCTCCACCGACGACCGCCGCATCCTTTTGCAGCACGCCGTGCTCCTGTCCTACGTGGACGGCGAGCAGCACGCCGCGGAGAAGGAGTTCGTGGGGGCGCTCTGCCAGAGGCTGCGCATCCCCGACGACGAGGCGAAGGCTCTCGTCGACGCCGCCGAAGCGCGCGCCAAACGCTTCCTCGACCTGCTCTAGCAGCGCCGCCTCGTGCGGTCAGCATGACGTCTCCGTGTGGCCGATGAGGGTCGCCGGCGGCGCTGTCTTCGCCGGCAGCACGGAGATGCTGGTCATCGGGCTCAACCAGGGCGCCACGGCCAAGCGCGGCGAGGTGGCGTTGGCCGTCGCACCCGGCAGCGCCACGGCGTCCGCGCGCTTCTGAACGCCCGCGGCCTAGACGTCGGCGCCGAGCTCGCGCAACCAGGCCCGGGTCACGGCGCGCGCGCAGTGCAGCCGATAGGCGCGCGTCGAGCGCACGTCGTCGATGGGGGAGACGTCCGCGTCGACCGCTTCGTCCACGGCGCGCGCGTCGAGCTCGGCCAGCGGTGTGGTGGCGACGAGGAGGCGCGTGGCCGGCATGCGCGCGGTGACCGGGGCCACCGATGCCATGCCCAGGCCGAAGCGGCGCACGCACCCGCCGTCCAGCTCGGCGACGCCCGCCAGCGCCACCTTGGAGATGGCCTGCGCGCGGCGCGTGCCGACCTTGCGCCAGACCCAGACCGCATCGGGACGGGGAACGTGGATGCGCAGCGCGACGATCACCTCGTCCGGGGCGCGCGTGGTCTGCTTGTACCCGGTCTGCAGGTCGGCGAAGGCGATGGTGCGCTCACCGCGGATGCTGCGCACCACCAGCTCGGCGTCCAGCGCCGCGAGCGCGGTCACCCCGTCGGCGGCCGGCGAGGCGGTGGCCAGGTTGCCGCCCAGCGTGCCACGGGCCTGGATCTGCACCGCGCCCACGTCGCGGCTCATGCGCGCCAGGAGCGGCAGGCGCTGCTGCACCACCGCGCTGCGGCGCATCTCCAGGTAGGTGGTGGCGGCCCCGATGCGCACCACATCCGCGGCGCCGGCGCCGGCGCCCGCCGGCTCGAGCTCGATGCCGCGCAGCTCGGCGAGGCGCGAGACGTCGACGACCATCGGGGTGACGGCCTCGGCGGCGAGCACGGGGCCCGCCTCGCGCTCCACCAGCCAGTCCGTGCCGCCGGCGAGCAGGCCGTCGGCTGCCTGCGCTCGTGCCGGTCGGCGAGCATGGCGCACACCTGGTCGAGGGAGGCGGGCACGACCATCTCGTAGCGGACGAGATCGGCGACGCTCACTTGCCGCTCCCGTCCGCGGCTCCGACCGCGCGCAGCTCGGCGGCGATGCGCATGCTCTCCACGATGCGCTGATAGCCGGTACAGCGGCACAGGTTGCCGGCCAACGCCTCGCGAATCTCGGCCTCGGCCGGACGCGGGTTCTGCCTGAGCAGCGCCTCGGCGGCGACGAGCATGCCCGGGGTGCAGATGCCGCACTGGGCGCCGCCGTGGTCCACGAAGCAGCGCTGCAGCGGGGCGAGGTGCGCGGCGTCTCCCAGCCCCTCGACGGTGGTCACGCTGCGGCCGCCACACTGCCCGATGGCCACCAGGCAGGAGCACACCGGCACGCCGTCGAGCAGGACGGTGCAGGCGCCGCACTCTCCCTCGGCGCAGCCCTCCTTGGTTCCGGTGAGCGCCAGCTCGTGACGGAGCACGTCGAGCAGACGCGACAGCGGCGGGGCATCCACCTCCACGGCGGCGGTGTTGACGGTGAGACCGATCTTCATGCGCCGGCGCCTCCTCGCGCGTGAGCGGCGACGGCGACTGCGACTGCCCGAGCCTGCACCCCGGCGAGGAGGCGCTCGGGGGAGAGCGGCAACGAGTCGATGGCCACGCCGAGCGCGTGCTCCACCGCGGCGGCGACCGCCGGCGCACCTCCGTCCATGGGCAGCTCACCGATCCCCTTGGCCCCGCCGCCGGGGCCGAGCGCGAAGGGCGCCTCGACGAGCAACGTCTCGAAGCGCGGCGCGTCGAGCGCCGTCGGGATGATGTAGTTCGTCATGCGCGGGTTCTGGATGCGCCCGTCCTTCCAGACCAGGTCCTCGCAAAGGGCCCAGCCGAGCGCCTGCAGGCTGCCGCCTTCGATCTGGCCCTTGCACATCACCGGGTGAATGGCCTTGCCCACGTCGGTCGCCGACCAGAAGGCGGTGACGGCCACCTCGTAGGTGTCGAGGTCGACCTCGACCTCGGCCACGTCGCACGCCCAGCCGAAGCACGGATAGGCATCGCCCTTGTAGGCCACGTCGTCCCACTTCACCCACTCCGGCGGCTCGTACTGGAGCAGCGAGGTCACCTCGCCGTAGCGCCCGATGAGACGATCGCCGGCCTCGGCGAAGCTCCCGCCGCCGACGTGGCGCTCCTCGGCCACGCGCTGCGCCAGATCGCGCGCGGCGCGCTCGACGATGGAGCCGACGACCATGACCGTGCGCGAGGCCACCGTGGGCCCGGAGTCGGGCACGGTGGTCGTGCAGGGCACGGCGAAGTCGATGTCCTCGATGCCCAGCGCCGCGGCGTCTGCGGCGATCTGCCGGAAGACCGTCTCCGTCCCCTGCCCGATGTCGGTGGACGCGGTGCGGATGCGCAGGCGCCCGCCGGCCACCAGATCGACGGCGACCTTGCCCTTCAGGTAGCGCTCGCCGGACCCGGTGAAGCCAGCGCCATGCATGAAGACGGCGGCGCCGATGCCTCGCGCCACGCGCTTGCCCGACCCATCCCCCGCGGCCGTGGCGTGCTGGGCGCCGAGCGCCTGGCGCTTCTGGTGGTAGTCGCTGGCAGCCGCCGCCACCTCGACGCACTCCATGCCGGCGACGCTGGTGCGCAGCACCTGCCCGGTGGCGGTGCTGTCGCCCTCCACGAGCACGTTCTGGCGCTTGAGGTCGAGCGGGTCGCGGCCCAGCACGGCGGCGACCTTGTCGAGGTGGCGCTCGATGGCCCAGATGGTCTGCGGCGCGCCGAAGCCGCGGAAGGCGCCATTGGGCGGGGTGCTGGTAGCCACGGCGATGCCCTCGATGCGCGCGTCGCCCCAGCGGTACGCGCCGGCGGCGTGGAGGACGCCGCGCGAGAGCACGACCGGGGTCAGGGTGACGTAGGCGCCGCCATCCATGAGCACGCGCATCTTGAGAACGCGCAAGGTGCCGTCGGCGTCGCAGCCGCTCTCGATGTCGCAGATCGACGGGTGGCGCTTGGTGGTGGCCTCGATGTCCTCGCGACGGTCGTAGACCATGCGTACCGGGCGCCCGCTCTTCTTCGAGAGCAGCGCGGCGTGCAGGGAGATGACCGAGGGGTACTCCTCCTTGCCGCCGAAGCCGCCGCCGGTGACCGCCTGGGAGACGTGCACGCGGCGTCCCTCGATGGCGAGCGCCCTGACCATCGCCTTGTGCACGTAGAACGGGCACTGGATGCTGCCGGTGACGTGCACACCGTCGACGTCCCACCAGGCGATGACGCCCTGGGTCTCGATGTAGAGCTGCTCCTGGTGCTGCGTCGTGTACCTCCCGCGCACCCGCACCGCACACGCCGCCAGCGCCGCGTCGATGGCGCGCTCGCCCTCGCCTCCGTCCTCCAGCGCGTCCTCGACGTCGGCGCAGCCCTTGCGGATGAGGTAGCGCTTCTGCACGTTGTCCTCGCCCCAGACCACCGGGTCGCCGGCCAGGGCGCGCTCGGCGTCCAGGGCCGGCGGCAGGGGATCGATGTCCAGGGTGACGGCGGCCGCGGCGCGCGCCAGGGTGCCGCGATCGGCGGCGGCCAGGAGCACCACCGGCTCGTAGGCGTGGTGGATGGCCGACGAGGCGAGCACCGGCTGATCGTCGACGATGAGCGCCACCGTGTTCACGCCGCGGCCGTCGCCGTCGGCCAGGCTCTCGATGTCGGCGGCCATCACGCGCGTGACCGAGCTCCA
Organism: Polyangiaceae bacterium; assembly: GCA_037720395.1. GTDB lineage: Bacteria > Myxococcota_A > Polyangia > Polyangiales > Polyangiaceae > JBBJMR01. The sequence goes on along the minus strand of JBBJMR010000469.1, from coordinate 370 downwards.
GTCGAAGGCCGGGTCGAAGCGCACGGCGCGCAGGTGCCCGCGCGGCACCTGGCTCCGGACTGTTGCCCCGAACAGCTCGCCGGGCATGGCCGGCAGGTCGTCGACGTAGCGCGCCTCGCCGGTGACCTTCGGGACACCGTCGGAGCGCGGCACCGAGGTGCCCACCAGGGGACGGCTCTCTGCCATGGCCCCCGGGAGTACCACGGCGCCACACCCGCCCGGGAGGTCGAAACGGCGCCGCGCCGGGGGCGGTCAGGCGGCCGGGCCACTGCCCGTCCGGTCCGGCCATGCCCCCGCTGCGCTGCTCCGCGCCCCGTTCCCCGAACCGGTGACCGCGCCAGACGGCGTAGAGAGCTTCGCGGTGCTGCAC
>JBBJMR010000468.1:0-4931 GCA_037720395.1 Polyangiaceae bacterium | reverse complement strand
GTCGGCCGCGCGCAGGCGTGGGTGTTCGACAGCGCCGGGGTGGGTGCGCGCGGGGTGGCCGTGGTCAACGCGCGCGCCGCCCGCGCCGACGACGGATCGGCGGCGTTCTACAACCCCGGCTCGCTGGCGTTCGGCGCGCGGTGGCGCCTCGAGCTGGCACCCACCTTCTCGGTCTCCTCGCTCGAGGTCCAGGGCGAGGTGCGCGGGCTGGACGCGCCCTTCGGGGTGACCGTGCTCGCCGACGGCACCATCCCCTTCACCGGGCTGCTGGCGGGGCGCGTTCGCCTCGGCTTCGCCGGGTACTTCTTGCCCGACGCGGCGCTGCGCCTGGTGACCCGGCCCATCGAGACGCCTTTCTTCCCGTACTACGACAATCGCACCCAGCGCCTGGTGGCCATCCCGGCGCTTGCCGTGCGCCTCACGCCCTGGCTCGGTGTCGGGGCGGGCATGAACTTCCTCGCCGGCGTGGCCGGACCGGCCGATGTGCGGCCCGGTGCCTCCGGGGCGCTCGAGTCGCGCATCGACGAGCAGGCCCGCACCGTCGCCGCCGCCAATGTCGGCGTCCGCGTCGACCCGGCGCCCGGCGTGCGCGTCGGCCTGGTGGTTCGCCAGCGCTTCGCCATCGGCACCGACATCCGCACCACCGCCGACATCGGTGGTGTCCCGCTGCGCATCGACGTCGCCGCGCGCCAGGCGCTCTACGACCCCGACACCTTCGTGCTGGCGACCAGCTTCGACGCCGGCCGGACCAGCGTCGAGCTCGACGCCTCGTACATGGTCTGGTCGAGCTACGACGGCCCTTTCCTGGCGCTCGACGCCGAGCTGCCCGGCGTGGCCATCGCCACCCGCGTGCCCGAGGGCCTCTATCGCGACGCGTTCTCCCTGCGCGCCGCCGCCAGCCACGCCTGGGCGCTCGGCGCCGACGACGAGCTGTCCGCGCGCGCCGGCGCCGGCCTGGAGACCTCCATGCTCCGCGGCGCCCGCCAGGGCCCGACGAACCTCGTCGATGGCGACAAGGTGCTCCTCGGGCTCGGCCTGGAGACGCGCCTCGGCGCGCTGTTGCCGGTGCCGCTGCGCCTCGGGGTCGGTGTCTCGGCGCAGGTGCTGACCTCGACGACGCAGACCAAGGTCGCCTGCCGCGGCCGGCCGTGTCCGCCGACCACCGTCACCGGACCGAGCGCGGCGGATCCCTCTGCGGACATCGACAACCCCGGCTTCCCGGAGCTCCGCGCCAGCGGCGTGCTCTGGTCGGGCTCCGCCAGCGTGGGGCTCGACCTGTGACGCGGGCCGTGTTCTTCCCGGTGGTCGCGCTGGCGCTGGCCCTCCCCGCGCCGCGCGCGCAGGCCTCCGTGCCGAGCACCATCGGGGCCGGCGCGCGCAGCATGGCGCTGGCGCGCGCCGACGTGGCCGACGCCGCGCCGCTCGACGCCGGCGAGCAGAACGCGGCCAGCGCCGCCGAGCCGGGCGTCCGCCTGCGCCTCGGCTACTCGCTGGCCGCGCTGGGGCTGACCATCGACGAGCGGCAGGCTGGCCTCGATCGCGCATCCGGGATCGAGCTCGGCCTCCAGGCCGGATGGCGCGTCGGCACCGAGGTGACGGTCGGGCTGGCCCTCTCTGGCTACGTGCCCCATGGCCACATCGCGCGCGTCGTCTTCCGACCGGTGAGCGAGCCGCAGCTGGTGCGCTACGAGGCGGCGCTGGCGCGCACCGTCTTCGACGCCGTGGCCGCCTTCTCCTTCCACGGGCTGGCCCTCGGCGGCGGGCTCACCGCGTCGCTCGATGTCGAGGGTGGGGGCACCGACTTCGAGCTCGGACAGGACGGCGGTGGCACCCGCGCCGACGCGGCCACCGACATCGAGCTGCCCTACCGCCTCGCCCCCCTGGTCGCGGCCCGGGCGGACCTCGGCCCGGTGAAGCTCGGCGCGCGCTTCGCGGGCGAGCAAGGCGTTGGCCTGGGGCTGCGCGCCACGGCGGTCATCGCTCTGGTCGACAACCCGCTCGATGGCTCGACCACCGTCCGCGTCGACGGCGTGAGCGGCTGGCAGCCGGCGCGGCTGGCGGTCGGAGCGCGCTTCGACCTCCCGGCCCGCTTCGCCGCACACGTGGCCTTCGAGTACTCCATGTGGAGCGCCGCGCCGGCGCCGGTGGCCAACGTCGACCTCGACGTCGACCTGCGCACCTCGCCCGAGCTCCGCCAGCAGCGGTACGGTGAAGCCGGCTTCGTGGACACGTTCTCGCCGCGTGTCGGCCTGGAGCTCGAGGGCGGGCACGCCCCGGGCCCCGAGGACTGGCGCTGGGTGCTGCGCGCCGGCTACGCACTCTCGCCGACGCCGGTGCCGCCCCAGCGCGGCCAGGCCAGCTGGGCCGATGCGACCACCCACGTCGCCGGTGCTGGCGCGGCGCTGCGCATCGGCGACGCCGCCGGCGTGGACCTGGTGGCCGGCCTCGGTGGGCAGCTGTCGTTGCTCGCCGAGCGGACCATGGAGAAGCCGAACCCGGCGCTGCCTTTCGCGCGCTACCAGGTCGGCGGGCACATCGTCGCCGGCGCGCTGACGCTGGAGGGGACATGGCGCTGAGCGCAGCGGCCTCGCGCGGCAAGGCGATGGCCTCGCCGCCACCCACGTTCGCCCTGGCATTCGCGCTGGCCGCGCTGGCGCTCCTGGCGTGCGGCCAGTCCAGCGCCCCGCCGCTCGATCCCATCCCCGGCGATGGCACCGGCGCCTTCGGACCGGCCACGCCGGTGGAGATCTGCCGCGGAAGCGCGCGGATCGTGCCACCGGCCGAGGGCGCCAGCGCCGCGGCGCTGTGCGTGCCCGAGGCGCTGGCCCTGCGCGCCTGCGACGCGGACTCCGACTGCGGAGGGATCGAGCGCTGCGCCTGCGGCCGCTGCGTGGTTCGACCCTGCGCGGATGCCGCGGCGTGCGATGTCGACGAGGTCTGCCGCGCCCAGCGCTGCACCACCGCGTGCGCCTCCGACGGCGAGTGCGGCCCGGAGGAGCGCTGTGTCTCCGGCGGCTGCGCGCGCAGGTGCCAGGGCGATGGCGCCTGCCACGCCGGCGAGCTCTGCGACTCCCTCGATGGTGTCTGCCGCGGAGTGTCGTGCACCGAGGCGGTGGCGTGTGCGCCCGGCGATCGCTGCGAGGCCGTGGAGGCCGTCGGCGACGTGCGCGAGCCGGAGCTGGTCGAGCACGGCGGCGGCACGCTGGCCTTCTTCGAGCTTCGCGACGCCGCGGGCGCCGCGGAGAGCGCCGCCATCTTCCGCGCGCGTGTGGTCTCCGGCACGCGTTGGGTGGTTGACCCGCAGTCGCCGGTGATCGCCGGCGAGGACCAGGGGGGAGCGGGCGCGCCCAGCGCGCTGGCCGGCGGCGAGGGGCTCGAGCTCTTCTTCGAGGTCGCCGGCGGCGCGCGCATCGAGCGCGCCAGCTCGGCGGACGGCGTCTCCTTCGTGCGCCAGGGCGTGGTGCTGGAGCCGCTCGATGCGTGGAGGCGGACGTGTCGCCCCCTTCGGTGTACGAGCGCGGCGGCGCGCTGGCTCGTCTACGAGGGCGGCGCCCGCGCCGGCATCGGTCTGGCGCGGCTCGAGGCGGCGCGGCGACACGCGACCGCAGCGAGGCGTTGATCACCGCGGGCTCGCTCGAGGACGCGCGCACCTGGCGCGCGGTCACCGAGGTCGGCACGCCGTACGCGGTCGTCGACGGCGACGGCGACGCGAGCATCGTCCGCCTCTACCTCACCGCCCGTGGCATCGAGGGCCTCGACGCGCACGGCCCGAGCGGCGTTCTGCCGGCGGAGCCGAACGACTCCATCGGCATGTTCGCGAGCCGCGACGGCGAGCATTTCGACCGCGCGCCGGCCGGCCCGGTGCTGGCCCGCATCCAGAACCTGCGCGCGCATCCGGGCGAGCGCGAGCCCTGCGTGCGCCTCGGCGAGCTCGGTGCGTCGATCGTATTTTCCGGCAGCGACGCAACCGGGAACCGGAAGAGCGGCCTGGCGCGCGCCGGCGGCCTCTAGAGCACCATCCGCCTGTCGGCGCGTGGCCGCGCCGCCGCGCGTTTCGGCGTAGCATCGTGCGATGAGCGGACAGGGACAGGGAGGTTGGCCTCCGCAGGGCGGCCCCTACCAGCCGCAGCCGCAGCCGCCGGCGCCGGCTCCGGATTGGCACGGTCACGCGCAGCCGCCCGGCGGGCCCAGCGCGCAGCCCCAGTACGGGGCGCCGCCGCAGCACGGTCAGCAGCCGCAGCACGGTCAGCAGCCGCAGTACGGTCAGCAGCCGCAGTACGGTCAGCAGCCGCAGCACGGTCAGCAGCCGCAACCGGGGCCGCACCAGGGGATGCAACCGAAGGCGTCGCCGCCGTACCCGGGGCAGTCGCAGGCGGCGTTGGCCGGGCAGGCGACGTACGGCGCGCCGGCCCCGAACCACGGGCCGCTCCCCGTGCATCCGGCCTACGAAGCCCCCGCCGCGGCCAGCGCGCGCCCGCCTCCGGCGCCCGGCTCCGCGGGCGCGTCGCTGCCGGTGAACCGCGCCCACGCACGCGATCTCGCTCTGCGCTTGGTGCTGTTCCTGGTGGCCGTGATCGTCGCCTTCGCGCTCGCGTTCAGCCCGGTGGGCGATGCGCTCAAGGAGGCGACTGCGGACAGCCGCGGCTACTACTATCCGAAGATGGTCTTCATGCTCTGTCTGTTCATGGCAGGGCTGGCCATGGTGCCCATCTACTTCGTGCTGCGCTTGATCATCGGAGCGAAACCTGGCCGCTGAGGAGCGGCCGGCGGGGCAGCGTACGGGCACGAAGTCCGCGCAAATGCGGCCTGGCGCGCTCCGCCTGGCCTTGCTAGACCGGCTGCCGGGGTCGTCGCGCGCGCGCAGCGGCAACCCCTTTTCCCGCGGCTTGTCGCGGCGGTACGTGGAGCAACGGTGAGGGCTCGGTTCGCGG
>JBBJMR010000467.1:0-4943 GCA_037720395.1 Polyangiaceae bacterium | reverse complement strand
GCCGGGCCGATCTTCAAGATGAAGCGCCTGCTGCGCGAGGTCGGGCAGGGCAAGCTCATCCTGCGCGAACGGCTGCGCAAGGGCGACGAGCTGCAGCACTTCTTCGAGACCTTCGAGAAGATGGTCGACGCCCTGCGCGAGCACCAGCAGGGCGAGATCGCCAAGGTCGACGCCATCCTCACCAGGCTCGACGAGGCCCCCGTCTCGCAGCGGGGCAACCGCGAGGTCGACGCCGACGGCATCGCCATGCTGCGCAAGCTGCGCAAGGACATGCAGAACCAGATCGAGGCGTGAGCGGCTAGAACGCGGCGCGCACGTACTCCACGCAGGGCGCGCCGCTCTCGTCGAAGGTCACCGAGGCGCAGTCGAAGCGCATGCGCATCACGTCGCGGCGCTTGGCGAAGTGAATGCGCCACAGGCGTTCACCGGCGTGGCGCAGGCGCATCTGCTTCTTGCCGTCGATGCTGTCGAGGGCGCGCTGCCAGGCTCCGAGGCCGCGCGTGCGCACCTCGACGACGATGACCACCTCGCCGTCGCGCGCCAGCACGTCGACCTCGAGGCGGCCGGCGCGCACGTTGGTGCCGAGGATCTCGATGCCCTGCGCGCGCAGGTACTCGACCACCGCCGCCTCGGCGCGCGTGCCCAGCGCCGCGCGCTGGGTCGGCGGGCGCGGCGCGGTGGCGCCGTCGGCGGCCTTCGAACGACGAGGCCGGGCCGTCGAGGCGAGCGGGGCCGAGGCACCCGCTCGGGCTCGAGGCTCCGTCAGGACGCCTCGCGCCTGTCGAGGCTCCGTCAGGACGCCTCGCGCCTGTCGACGCCCGGCGCGCTCGGGCACGGGTCGGCTATCGCTCGGCTAGAGCGGAGTGCCCTGGCAGTTGGCGGTGGCCGGCTTCTGGCCGTTCTCGACCAGCGTGTCGCACTGGCTCTCGCGCTGGAACTTGGTGTCGTTCTTGATGCAGTACTTGCCGGTGACCTGCTCGTCGCCGAGGCCGATGCTCTTGCGGATCTCCTCGCAGGCGAACCCGTCCGGGCACTCGCAGAAGTTGAAGTTCGGATCCTCTTCCGCGCCCTCGGCGACGCCGCAGCGGCAGCTGCAGTACACGGTGCTGTCCGCGTCGCGCTTGGTGGCCGTCGCGCACTGCGCGCAGACCGGCGTGGCGATCGGCGTATCGGTGCCCGGGATGCAGCAGTTGAGACCGGCGAGGTCGCCGGGGGCGGCGCCCTCGGCGAGCGGCACCTGGCACCCCTCGCTGGCGCGCGAGCGCGGCGCAGCTGCGGCGCGTGCAGTTCTCGTCGTTCGCGTCCTCGCAGAGGCACCGGAAGCCGGTGGGGCAGTTCCCCTCGGCCTCGCAGCGGCAGACGCCGCCGTCGCACACGTTGCCGGCCCCGGCGCACTCGACGTTCTCCGTGCAGTTGCGCTGCAGGATCTGGCTCCGCTTGCAGCTGCCACCGTCGCACGCGTCGCCCGCATTGGCGCCGTCGGGGCACGCGACCGGCGTCTGCTGGCCGAGCGGGCAGCTGACGCGGCCCTGGAAATGATTGACCAGACAGATGCGGGTCTCGCACTGGAAGGAGCGCGACTCGATGTTCTCTTCGCTGACCTTGAAGCCTGCGAACTGCGAGTCGTACTCGTCCTCCGGGACGCACGGATCACCCACTCCGCCGCTCTGGCAGGCGGATGGGATACTACCGATGGCAATGACGCTGAGCAGGCCCAGCAGCCCGGAAACGATCGAACGGGTCATCGGCGAGAGCTCCTCGGAACGGGACTCTGGGGGCGCGAGCGGCTCTGATCCGCTCGGAAACCAGGACGACGTCGGCGGCCGGACGCTAACTGAAGCGGAACGAATCCGTCAACACCCTCGAAGGTTTGTCAGTCGATCGAGGTGGCGATCATCGAGGCGTCCGCGCTTCACCGACCCCCGCCGCACGGAGCCCGGGACGGGAGCGCGAGGCGCCTCGTCGACCGTCTGTGGGCCGGTGCGCCATCGGCGATCGATGAATCGTGCGGGGCGGCGATCGATTCGCCGATCGCCCCCGTCGCCGGGGTCGATCACCCGCGATGACCCACGCGACCCGCTCCGCGATCGAGCGCGTCGCGGGCCAAGGCGCACGCGGCAACCGTGTTCCACCGTCCGTGAACGAGCCATGCGTCGCTGTCGGGCGCGAGGTCATGACGCGCGGGCCGCGCTTCGTGACGCGCTGCAGAGCGCACCGTGTCGGACACACGAAAGTGTCCAAGAGCCTGCTTGACAACGGAAGTCGCGGGTTACTACCATCCCCCGCCGCGAGTGAGTATCCGTTGATTCTCATTGGCCAATTCGGCTCTTCCACCGCAGCGGCGCATGCCGCGCGGTCGTCCGGTCGGGGCTCGGCGGGTCGTGGAAACCGCTGTTCACCAAGGTGCAGTGAACGCCGGGAAGTCCAGTCTTCTCGGGTCGTTTCGCAGCCCGCGCAGTCGCAGCAAGTGCGGCTCCGCACCGGCTCCGGCAGTCGACTCCGACAGGCGAATGGAAGCGCGATCGCGAACGCAGCACCCCACCTTGGGACAGTCCCCTTCCGACTAGGCGAGGAACGATGAAGCTCAACCGGCTGGCGAGTATCTGCCTCGTAGCGTCCGTGATGTCTGGCCTCGTCTTGAACCCCACCGTCGCCGATGCGCAGGGCAAGCCCAAGCCCGCGCAGAAGGACGAAAAGCCGAAGGACGACAAGGGCGACAAGGGCGACAAGAAGGCCGCGGGCGACAAGGCCGGCCCCAAGGAGGTCGAGCTCGACGAAGAGAAGGACACCGGCCCGGTGACCGCCGGTCAGATGACCGAGGAAGCCGCGCAGGGCAAGCGCCTCTTCGACGCCGAGCGCTGGAGCGAGGCGGCGCTGGTGCTGAAGCGTGTCGTCGATGGCGACACCGGCGACGACGAGGGCAACAAGCAGATCGCCCAGTACCACCTGGCCATCGCGCTCTACCGCCTCCAGTTCTACCAGGCCAGCTACGCCATCTTCTCCGAGATCGCCGACAAGCCGAACCACCTCAAGTTCAACGAGACGCTGCTCTGGCTGTCGAAGCTGGCCACGCAGCTGCCCGAGCCGGCCGATATCGTCGAGCGCGTCGGCAAGTACAAGAGCGAGCAAGTTGCGCGCTTCAACAACCCGCAGCAGCGCGACCTCTACTGGCAGCTCAACTACCTGCTCGGCAGGTACAAGTATCGCAACCGCAACTACGAGGAGGCCATCAGCCTCTTCGACAAGGTCGACAAGAGCAGCAAGTACTACGTGCAGGCCCAGTTCTTCTCGGGCATCTCGTACGTGCAGCTCCGCAAGTCGGTCCCCGCGGTCAAGGCCTTCCAGCGCATCGTGCAAGCCCTCGACGAGGGCGCCGAGGGTGTCGAGGACGAGTCGCGTATGCGCGACCTGGCCTTCCTCTCCATGGCCCGCACCTACTACTCGGCCTCGGTTCGCCTCGACGACAACAACGTTCCCACCATCGACGCCGCCAAGCTGAGCGCCGCGGTGAAGTACTGGAACCGCGTCGACGTCGGCTCCGAGTACTGGCTCGACGGCCTCTTCGAGCAGTCCTGGGCCTACTTCATGGCCGGCGACTACCAGCACGCGCTCGGGAATATCCACACCATCGAGGCGCCGTACTTCCCGAACTCGTTCTACCCGGAGGCAGACATCCTGAAGGCGGTCATCGCCTTCACCATCTGCCAGTACGAGGACGCGACCACCATCGTGGCGCGCATGCAGAAGAAGTACGAGCCGATCCGCAAGGAGCTGGAGGCCACGCTCAACCGCTTCAAGGGGGAGGGCAGCGAGCAGCAGTTCTTCGAGTTCCTGAAGCAGGTGCGCGCCGGCAAGGCCAACCTCTCACCGGCCATCCGCCCCGTCGTCGAGAGCTCGCTCTCCGATCGCCAGCTGCTCCGCAACATCGAGTACGTGCGCGTGCTCGACGAGGAAGACGCGCGCTTCAAGAAGGCGCCGGCCACCTTCCGCAACTCGGCCCTGGGTGGGGACGTCACCGACGCGCTGCAGCTGGCGCGCGACCTGGCCATCCGCAACGCCGGCACGCTCGCCCGCGAGCGCTACCAGCGCAACCTCGACGAGCTCAACGAACACATCCGCAACTCGCGCAAGATCATCATCGACATCACCGCTGCCGAGCGAAACAAGCTCGACCAGGAGGTCGTCTCCGGTCAGGTCTCCAAGGCCGAAGCCAAGGAGCTGGAGCGTCTCGGTGCAGACGAGGAGCACGTCGTCTGGCCGTTCAACGGAGAGTACTGGCGCGACGAGCTCGGCTTCTATCGCCAGGTCGTCATCTCCAAATGTGGAAAGTAAGTTGACAGGTGCGAGGTCTCCCGACGGAGCCTCGACAGGTGCGAGGTCTCCTGACGGAGCCTCGCCGTTCCAGCGGAACGCTCGAACGGCAGTCGGTGAGCCGATAGGCGTCGGCAGGGCGTCGCAGGAATCATGGAGGCCGCGCGGGGGCGCACCTCTCCCCAACAGGGGCGTACTCGGGTGAAGGGATCGGACATGGCAAAGATCACGGGCATCTCCTGGAAGGCTGCGGCGGGTGTGCTGACCCTGGCCTTGGGCCTCGGGGCGACCGCTCCCGCGTCGGCTGCGGACGAGTGCATAACCAAGGCTGCCAAGGACGCGATCGCGGCCTGCCCGGGCGGCAAGCTGCAGATCAGCGGCGGCAAGAAGCCGGCGGTGAGCTTCAAGTCCGCTCCTCAGGGCATCAACCTGAAGAAGAAGGACGACGCGACCAAGCCCACCAACCCGACGGCCTCGATGAACGCGGCGCAGCGCGACGAGCGCCGCAACCGGCTGGCGGCGCGCTCACGCCAGCTGCTGGTCACCGAGATCCAGGGCCTGGAGAGCCTCTTCTCCTCGACGCCGAAGAATGCGCCGGACCGCCCCAAGCTGATGCGGCGCCTGGCGGAGAA
>JBBJMR010000019.1:0-49282 GCA_037720395.1 Polyangiaceae bacterium | reverse complement strand
GCTCAGGATGGCGCCTCGCTCGTCGAAGCCGTGGTACTGCCGCACGAAGATGTCCTGAAGGAGATATTCGCCCTTGTTCGGCTCGAAGCCGAGGACCTCCGTGATGTGCGTGATCTTGCGGCTGCCATCCTGGAGGCGCGAGACCTGACAGATGATGTTCACGGCGGACGCGAGCTGGATGCGCAGCGCGGTGAGCGGCATGTCGATGTCGCTCATCATCGCCATCGTCTCGAGGCGCGAGGTGGTGTCACGCGGATACGTCGCGTGGAGCGTCGACATGCAGCCGCCGTGACCCGAGGTCATGGCCTGGATCAGATCGAGCGCTTCACCGCCGCGGATCTCGCCGACGACGATGCGGTCGGGACGAAGACGGAGCGTCGCGCGGAACAGATCGCGGATCGTGACCTCGCCGCGTCCCTTCGGATCCGGTGGCCGCGCCTCGAGCATGCAGATGTGCTGCCGCTGGAGCTGGAGCTCGCGCGAGTCCTCGATGACGACCACGCGCTCACCCTCGGGGATGAATGACGAGAGCGCGTTGAGCATCGACGTCTTGCCGCTGCCCGTACCGCCGGCGATGAGGATGTTGAGCTTCGACACGACGAGCGCCTGCAGTGCCGTCGCGACGTCGGGCGTGAGCGCGCCGAAGTTCACGAGCCGCTCGACGGTGAGCGTCTCCTTGAAGAAGCGCGGATCGACACGCAAGGCCCGTCGGCGCAGCCGGCGGGAGAATGGCCTCGATGCGGAGCCGTCAGGCAACCGGCCCTCGAGGATCGGCTTCAGCTCGTCGATGTGCTTGCCGACGTATCGCGGCATTGCGGAGCGCGGCGATGAGCGCCTCGCGCGTCTCGAAGCGCGCACCGTGAGATGGAGCTGACCCTTCTTCTCGACAGTAGATCTTGGGGGGCCATTGATCATGATGTCGCTGACCGAAGGATCGTCGAGGTACGGACGTATCGGCGCAGGAACTGGAGGAGCGTCTCTTCGAAGACCTTCGGGATGGTCGGTCAAGGCATCCTCTTCAGGCGAGGCGCGTGCTTCTTCGGTGTGCGCGCCATCGGGTCGATGCGGAGATACTCGCGAAGTGCCGGTCCGCGCCGACACGTCGCTCTCGCTGTCCCGAGGAGCGCGAGCGCGCAGTGCGCCTCGCGTCTGGGACGTGAGCACGACAGTCTCGAGATTCTCTTGGCGTCCTTGGTCTCCCGATCGCCACGTACAACGTTCCGACGACGAAGCGCGCACGTCGGCGGGATGCTTCGAGGTGATTCTCGGCATGCTGATCGCCGAGCGGTAGCGCCCGGTCTGGACGCAGACCTGGAGGAGCAGGGGAGGACCTCGCGCGGTCGGCGCCTTGCTCGAGGCGGCCGCGAGGTACCGGCGCGCGTGTGTCGCCCATCGAGGCGAACGCCTTGCCGCGATCGAGAGCTTGTCCGTCGTGGCCTCCTTGAACGTCCATGTCGGCCTGCGCCTTCTCGGCGGGCGTCGTGGGCTGCAACGAGGACTCGCCCAGCGCGGGGAGGCACAAATGCGCGCGGCTACGATTTTTCGCGCCCGCCTTGAGCTCAACTTGCTTCGAGACGACAGCCATGTGATGTAGTCGCCCGCTTGCCCTCTGAATTGTAGGAGAACCCGGACTTCCTTGAGCACTTACGTGGTCCTCACCACCAGCATGGTCGAGCCTCACGCGCCTGGTCCGGAAATCATCGGTGATATCACGGCGAAGGAACTTGGCCGACTCTTCGGCGAGATTGCCGGAGCCGTTGTCGCCGCCGGCCCGGAAGCATACCGCGGCCGCCTCGTAGGTCGGAACGGCCTGCACGCCGTCCTGCACGTGGAAGGGGCGGCGCTCGCGCTTCGCGTCGGCGACGGCCATCTTCTCGCGGGCGAACGCCAGCGCCTGGCTCCCACTGTAGGGACAGGCGGCGACCGCCGCCTGCCAGAGCTCGGGGCCTGCGGGGCGAGGCCTTCGCGCCTCGGCCGCGTCGTCGGAGGAGGGTGTACATGCCGACGGGACGATGATCGCCATCGCGATGTCATCATCGGGCTCGTCTTCTTCTTCGGGCCAGGGCCCGCCGGCTGCGCCTTCCGCAACTCGAAGGATCTGGCATCCACCGACGCCGAGCACCGCCCCGGGCGGCAGCGGCGCTTGCTGGAAGGGGATGTTGTTGATCGTGGGAGGCGGATCGAAGTTGAGCGCGCGCGCGAAGATGCCCGCCGGACCGAGCTCGATGAGCACGTGCTCGACGCGCGCTTGATCGACGGGAAGACGGATCTCGCAGTGCGCGCCGCTCCCGATGAGGACGCGCTCCGCCTCCATGCTGAGCTGATCGATCTGCCCGGTGTGGAGCCGGATCTGGAACTTGATGGTCCGCATGACTTAGAGCCCGTCCGTGATGTTCATCATCGCAGGTCGATGATGAGGGCAGCACCGCGAGGAGATCAGCATGAGCGGCGGTCATCTTGCGCCGGCCTTCGCCGCTAGCTCCTCCGCGCGCACCGAGCGGCGCGTCCGCGAGGTACCGGCCTGGATGAGGAGGTCGGCAACGGGGTTTCCTCGCTCTTCGGCCTGGACGAGCGCGTTCACGAACTCGGAGACCGACGCCGCGGGTGCGCGCGGCGAATGCGATCAGTGCATCTTGCGGGTGCGGCCGAGGTTCAAGGTCTGGAGGATGAGCGTGAACTCCTCGACGACGGGTCCTCGGGGTTCGACGACGGTCGACGACCTGACGAACTGCGCCGGGGAAATCGAGACCGGCGCCCATGCCAGCGCCATCAAGTCGATGACTGGGGAGCCCGCGGCGATGTTCTTGATGCGCTCCAGCCTCCCCGCTAACGACCATGTACGGAGCGGCAGCGCCCACACGAGCCCACGATCGCGAGGAGCGAGGCAGCGTCGAGGAAGTAGCCGGCAGCGGCTCCGACGAGCCCCAGCGACGGAGGAGACGAGATGGAGCGCAAGATACCCTCGGCGGTGAGACCGAGAAAATCGCCGGCGAGCGAGATCTGCGTCGAGCGATGCGCGTTGCTCGTCGGTGGGGATGCCGCTCACGCGCACGCCGAGCCATCGGATGAGGGCTCTATCCGCCCATCCCTCGTTCGTCTGGAGTGCTCTCTGCCGCTTGAGGCCGCGCAGGCCGAGCCGGCTGGCGGCGCGGTGGGCGCGTCGACCGGTAGGACGCGAGGCGAGCGCGAGGAACACGCAGCCCGCCGCCCGAAGCGATAGAGGAGAACGGTGAGGCTGACGCCGGTGAGCTTGAGATCCATGGCCGGTGCCTGTCGATGTCCACCGCAGCCTTTGCGCGAGCACGAGGGCCGTGACCACGAAACGATGACGAACCCGATGATGGCGTATCCGGTGAAGCTCTTCGTGGAGGGTCGAAGTAGCCCGGCCACATCACGCCGAAGCCGACGATGAAGACGAGCGGCATCGCGCCGATGACCCAGAGCTGCATCCGGCCGTCTGCCGTCTTCGGCGAATGACACCCTCGAGGCGCTTCATCTCGCGGGTGTCGTCGCCGTGGTCTCGAGGACCTTGGGAGGTTTCCTCCGACCTGTCGTCCGTGGGATCGCCGAGGCGCGGAGTCGAGCTGGCGGCCCACGCGCGCCGCCATGTGGAGGAGTGCCTGATCGAGCGTGGAGCCGACCTTCATCTCCTTGAGCGCGAGGTCCACCCTGGCCGATGGGGTCGTCGATGACGGTGACGACGCCGAATGCCGCGCCGATGCTCGGCGTTGCCTTCAGCGCGTTCGCGAGAGCGAGCATGAAGTTGTCGAGCTGGTCCTCGATCTTCAGGACGCGCTTCTCGCTCGACTCGAGGTAGATGCTCGGCGCGATCATCACGAGGAGGATGCCCCGTACCAGCCGGGCACTTCGAGCGCGAGCTCGCGGCGATGATGAGGAAGAACGCGAGCTGGCCGGCGCGATGAGCCGGCCCGGCGTGAAGATGAACATCGAGCGCATCTTCCGCTCGAGCAGCCGCAGTACCGGGCCCAGTAGCGATAAGGCAGGCCCGTCTCGTCCCCGTGATCGCCCACGTGCCACGAACAGCGCAAGCCGATGACGCCGAGGCTTCCCCAGCGGAGCGCATCGAGGGTGTGGAGCGGCTTCAGGTATGGCTCTCCGCGATTCACGAGCCCCATGACGATGAACGCGTCAAAACGACGGCAGGTAGCGGTCGCGCGGAACGCCCTCCACCTTGCCCTTCGCGCCTGTACCGGTGCGGATAACTCGAAGATCGGCCGCATCTCGATCTCGCTGGTCTCGCGATCGATGCCGATGATCTCGTTGATCGCGGTGACCTTGCGCGACCCGTCCGAGAGCCGGCTCTGCTGACGATCGGTGAACGCTGGGCGTCTGCCGCGGATGGCGCGGATCGGTAGCTCGAGGCCAGCCATCAACAGGCGTCTCGAGCCGGCTCACCGCCTCCATGGGCGAGTTCGCGTGCGTCGTGGTGAGGGCCGTCGTGGCGGGTGTTCTTGGCCTGGAGCTTGTGGGCGCCAACCGCCCGGCACTCGCCGACGACGATGCGGTCGGGCCGCATGCGCAGCGAGTTCTTCACCAGGTCGCGGATGGTGTACTCGCCCTTGCCCTCCATGTTCGCCGGGCGCGTCTCGAGCGAGACGACGTGCGGCTGGCGCAGCTGGAGCTCGGCGGCGTCCTCGATGGTCACGATGCGCTCGTCGGCGGGGATGGCGCTGGACAGGATGTTGAGGAGTGTCGTCTTGCCCGAGCCGGTGCCGCCGGAGATGAGGATGTTCTTCTTGGCGATCACGCTGCGCATCAGGAAGCGCATCATCTGCTCGGTGAGGGCACCGAAGGTGATGAGGTTCTCCAGCGTCAGCGGGATCTTGGCGAACTTGCGGATGGTGATGCAGGCGCCGCGCAGCGCCAGCGGCCGGATGACGGCGTTGACGCGGGAGCCGTCCTTGAGGCGGGCGTCGACCAGCGGCGACGACTCGTCGATGCGACGCCCGAGCGGGGTGACGATGCGCTCGATGACGGCGCGCACGCGCTCGTCGTCGGTGAAGCGCGCGTCGGCCTTGATCAGCTTGCCCTTCTGCTCGATGTAGATGGTGCGCGGGTCGACGACCATGACCTCGCTGATCGTCGGGTCGGCCAGGAAGCGCTCCAGCGGGCCGAGGCCGAGGGCCTCGTCGGAGAGCTCGCCGATGAGGACGTCGCGGTCCATGTCCGGGGGAATGCGCGCGTCGAGCTGCTTGACGATGCGGCGCAAGGCGGTGAGCACCTTGGGCCGCATGGACGGGTCGTCCATCTTGGCGGCATCGACGCGCGCCAGGTCGAGGTTCTCCAGCAGCTTGGCGTGGATGTCGCGCCGCAGGGTGACGAAGCCCTCGGCCTCGGAAACCTGGGCGTTGTTCGCCTGGGCGGCCTGGTGGAGATCGGGCGGCAGGGCCGGCGGCGGCAGGGTCGGCGCCTTGGCCTGGGCGTGCCCCGACGCCCCCGGCGGCGGCGGCAGCACGGCCGGCAGCGGAACCCCGCCGTGCGCCTGGTGCCCGCCGTTCTGTGGATGGACACCAGGGTGCGGCGCGCCCTGGTGGTGCTGCGGGGGCGTGGTCACTGCGCCGTGCTGGAGCGGCTGGTTCGGTCCATTCGGCGACCAGGCCGGCACCGCGCCATTCGGCGCCGGCAGGGTGGCGGGCTGCGCATGTGGCCCCGGGACGTGCGCGCCTGGCGCGCCACCCGGACCGTGCGCCATCGGCGCGCCGTGCGCCATCGGCGCGCCGTGTGCCATCGCGCCGCCGTGTGCCATCGCGCCGCCGTGCGCCATGGGCGCGCCGTGCGCCATGGGCGCGCCGTGCGCCATCGCGCCGCCGTGCGGCTGGAACGGCTGCATGGCCGGCTGCATGGCCGGCTGCGACGCGGGACGGGCGCCGGGCACCGGGACCGGCTGGCCAGCGGGGTTGACCACCACCGTGTAGTTGCCGACGACGATCGGCGTGCCGTACGGCACGTCGGCTGCGCGCCGGCGCAGGAGGATGTCGCCGGCGAGCGTGCCGTTGCTGCTGCGGTCCTCGACGCGCATGCCGTGCATGGCGACTTCGATGACCGCGTGGGTGCGCGAGACCAGGTCGCCCTCCAGGCAGACCGTGGACTGCATGTTGCGACCGATGGACATCGGACCGTCGACACGCAGCCGCTCGACGCGGGAGGCGCCGCTGTCCGACTGGATGAAGACGTCTACTTCCACCGCATCACCTGTCGTCTCGCTCGTCGCCTCACTTGTCGCCGGAGTCGTACGCGGGCGGCGTCTTCTGGAAGGTGTTCACCTCGTCCATGTCGCCGTCGAACTCCTGGTACTGCTCCAGCGCGTCCTTGAGGATGTCGAACGTCGACTTGGGCACCGACTCGACCACGCTGGGGATGATGAACACCGCG
Source organism: Polyangiaceae bacterium (assembly GCA_037720395.1). Taxonomy (GTDB): domain Bacteria; phylum Myxococcota_A; class Polyangia; order Polyangiales; family Polyangiaceae; genus JBBJMR01. The sequence continues at coordinate 42,889 of JBBJMR010000019.1, read as the reverse complement.
CCCTCCAGCTCCTCTTCCTGGTTGTTGTGGGTGCCGAAGAGCACACCGAGCACCGGGATCTGGCTGAGGAAGGGGATGCCCTGGATGGCGTGGCGCACGCTCCGCATCCGGATGCCGGAGAGCACCAGCGACTGGCCGAGCTTGAGAAAGACCAGCGTGCTCAGCTTGGCGCCCTGACGCCCAGGCAGATCGCCCTGTGTCGGCGGGGTGAGATCGTTGACGTCGGCCTCGACGCGGACCTCGAGGTTGCGCGAGTCCGGGTCGTAGCGCGGCAGCACCTTGACCTCGGTGCCGAAGGTGATGGCCTTGATCTCCGCGGCCAGGCCGCCGGTGACGCGGAAGTTCAGCTCGCCGGTGCTGGCGAAGCTCGCCGAGTTGCCGTTGGTGGTCACCACCGAGGCCTGCTTGAGCACCTTCGCCCAGCCGTTGCCGGCCGCGATGTCCAGCGCCGGCAGCGGCTGGTTGACGATGACCGGGGCCACCGTGCCGGTGCCGGTGGCCAGATCGATGGTGGCGGTGAGGTTCGTCGGCTCGACGGCGGTGCCGCCCACCGTGCCCGGCCAGCGGAGGCCGAACTGGTACGCCGAGTTCTTCGTGTACTGCACGAAGAAGAAATCGACGCGCACGTTGATCTTGCGGTCGATGGAGCCGCCGCCCACGGTGACCAACGACTCCACCTGCCCCGCGTAGAGGGTGGAGATCTGCTGGATGCGCTCGGCCTCCTGCTCGTTGCTGACGCCACCCTCGATGAAGAGCCGCGGCCCGACGCGGCGCACCCGCACGCCCGGATAGGGCTCGAGCAGCTGGCGCAGCTCGCGCTCGACCTGGGCGGGGTCCTTGGAGAAGACGTTGAACACCCAGGTGAACTGGGAGCCGTCGTTCTTGATGAAGAGCAGCGTGGTCGAGCCCGGCTTCTGCCCGACGATGACGAACTTGTCGTTGGTGGGGGTGAGCTTGACGTCGACGATGCCCGGCACGCCCTCCGAGTACTGCTTCACGTCGTTGGCCGGGACGGTGAAGTTCTCGCCGACCGCCAGGCTCTTCTCCTCGGCCTTGGTCTTGTCGCCCTTCTCCGGTTTGTCGGGCGGCGGCTTGCGCTGCGCCAGGGCCACCGATGGCAGCAGGGCGCTGCCGACGAGCAGCGCGGCCATGGCCAGACGCAGGCAGCGCAAGGTGCTGGCCAGCGCGGGGGAACGGCGCGAGGCTCCGCCGGGTTTGCGGCAGTGGCAGCAGAGCAAGCGGACCATCAACGCTGGGGCTCCGGCGTCTTGATCTCCGTGGGGCGCACCGAACCGCGCCGCACGTTGGTGACCTGCGTGCGCTGCCGCACGTCCTGCAAGGCGATGTCGTTCACGTCGCTGATGCCCTCGGTCACGAGCACGTCGTCGGGGTTGCGCAACGCCACAGCGATGTTGCCTTTCTCGGTGGCCAGAGTGAGCAGCTGTGCTTCGGGGACGTTGAGGCTGAGGCTGAGGATGATGTCCTGGCGCTCGTTGTCGCCGAGCGGGCCGCGCCCGCTCTCCGCGCCGGTGTCGGTGCCGACGGCGAGCACGAGGACGTTCTGCAGAAGGACGATGGCCGTGCGCTGCACCGGGGGCGTGCCGGGGATCTGCACCCCGCCGGCCACGGTGAGCAGCACGTCGACGCGGTCGCCGGGGCGGATGAGCGCGAAGCTCTTCTCCAGGTCGCTGTCGCCGGCGCGCACGGTGACGGCGCGCATACCCGGTTGCACCAGCTGGCTCAGGTTGCGACGCTCCTCGAGGGCGATGTTGAGGTCGGTCCACATCAACATCTGCTGGGCCTGCAGGGTGTGCCCCAGGCGCAGGCCGATGATCTTGCCGCGCTCGGCGGCCAGCACGGCGCGATCCTCGACGTAGGCGCGGGGCACGACGCGCGTGGCCAGCTTGTCCTCGGTGATCAGCTCGCCGGCGGCCAGGGGCTTGACCGCGGCCAGGAGCTCCACCGGCTCGCCGCCCGACTTCTCTTCCTCGAAGCGGCGCAAATAGAAGACGAGCAGGGCGCCGCCCAGCATCGCCACGATGAGAGCCATGATGAGAGCGCGTCGATTCATTCTGGGTGCTCAGGATACACAGAGGCCACTCGGGGGCGCCCGGAAAACGGTCCGGTGCCACGTCGTGGACTTGGGTACGCGGAAGCGCATGCTGCGCTTCCATGTGCGAAGAAGGATGCCACCGCGCGAGGCGCGTTTCCGCGCGTCACGTCGCGCAGCCGGCGTTCTTCCTTCTTGTCCTCAGCATCCCCGATTCGCGCGCGTCGCGCTCGCCGGAGGCAAGAGCGGCGGCTTCGGCCCCAACGCCTCTGCCGCCGCCATCCTCTCGGCTACACGCCGCGGTGCGATGTCACCTCGGCCGCATCTCCACCATCGAGACCATGCTGCGCGCACCATGATCGCCGGCCACGACCATCAGGTCGACGGGACCGCGCACGTACGAGCGAGCGCGCGGATCGGCCGACCCTTCGACCTTGGACCACCCGTTGTCGAGCAGGCTGCTCTCGTAGCCGGCCAGGAAGACTTCGGGCGCCCCGGCGGCGTCGTAGAGGCGCACCGCGTACGGCACGCCCTCGACGTCGGCGGTGAGCAGGCGCACGGAGTCGGCGGGGCGCGGCACCACACGCGAGTCGCTGCCCGGGGTGTCGCCGCCCGTCTTCGGAGGGAGCAGCGCGCTCACCTGGAACGATCCCTCGGTCCACGCGGCCACCACGTGGCTCTGCCCGGGCCCGATCTCCTGCGCGTAGACGTAGCGAAGCCGGCCGATGGCCGCCAGGTCGCCGGTCTCCGCGAAGCGCTGCAGGCGGGAGACGATCTCCGCCTTGCCCGGGCTGTGCTCGGGCTCCTCGCGCAGCAGGCAGGCCACCACGCCTTCGCCGTTGCCATCCTTGCGCAGCACGCCGGCAGCGCGGGCCTCGGCAGGATCGACCGGGAGGTTCTTTCGCGCCGCCGGGGAGAGCTCCTGCAACGTTCCGCCAGCCGGCGAACCGTCGCGGCAAGCCGCCTCGACCTTGTCGAGCAGGTCGCCGTACTTCTCGTGCTCGGTGACGGCGACGACGTGCATCTCCTGGTTGTTGAGGCGGATGGCGCGGGTGGTGCCGACCTGGTCGAGCTTGCCCAGCTCCTGACCCAGACCGAGCGCCGCGTTCTCGGCATCGGCGTAGACCGAGCGCATGGCCAGGCCGGCGCCGCAGACGCTGGCCACCAGGGTGAAGGCCGCCAACCGGCCGACCTTCTTCCAGGTGCCACCGCGCGTGCCGAGCGATCGCTCGCGGCGCGGAGAGGAACTGGGGCGGATGCCTCGCGTGCTTTCCTTGAGGTCGAGCATGGCGGCTACCAGGCAGTCAGCTTGTGGTACGTGTAGAGGAAGTTGCTGCGGAACTGAGCGTCCTCCGGGATCTCGTTGCACATCGCCACCTGCTTGGTGCCCACCTGGACGGTGAAGCCGTCGACGATTCCGCTCACCGTGCCCGACGTGGCGCTGCCGGTCTTGGTCTGACTGGTCTCGCTGAACGTCTTCTTCAGCCACTTGTCGACCTGCGGGTAGCCCTGCGACGGGTTGTTCTCGGCGCCCTGGTCGAGGTCCTTGTCGCCGAGGTTCTTGGTGGCCGACTCGCCGCAGCCGCCCTGACAGTCACCCTTCATGGCCGTCTGCCAGACGCACTGCTTGGTCTCGCGGATGGTCTTGAGCTTCGTCGAGTAGAGATTGTTCAGGAAGATGCTGAGCACGAAGATGATGATGAAGAAGGGGATGACGAGCATCGCCTCCACCATCGCTGCCCCGCGCTCCCTCCGGGCCCGCGCCTGGCGCGCCCGCCGCTGGGCCCGCTCCAGCGCTCCGCTCGATCCTCTGTGCTTGCCACGCTTGGTTTCCATGGCGCCCTCTCAGTGGACCACGCGGTCGATGAACGGCTTGATGATGTTGGAGGCGTTCTCCGGGATGAGGGCAGCCACCTCGGGCGGCGGATCGCGGTAGCGACGGAGGCGGGCGCGCCAGCGCATGTTCCACGCGGCGTCGTACTTGTAGCTGTCCCAGGCCTCCTTGCTGTCGTAGTAGAACTCGGCCTCGGCCATGCCGATCTTCTGCAGCTCGAAGGGCGTCTGGTTCTGCTTCGCCTTGTTCTTGGCCGTGTCCGCCTCGCCGTCCTTCGGGAGCAGCTCGGTGCCCTTCTCGGAGCGCTCGATGAACTGCTGCTTGTTGTAGGTGAAGGCGTAGACCTGGAAGTACTTGTCGCCGTTCTTGGCGGAGTCGAAGATCCGCTTCGGCGTCTTGCCGTTGCTCTCGCTGTTGTCGCAGAGGCTGCTGGTGACGGTGTTCACCGCGGCCGGCACGTACCCGGCGACGATGAAGTAGGCGCCGGACGGAGCGGGCATGAGGACGTAGGCGGTGAGGGGGTTCATGGCCACCTCGCCAATGACCTCCTTGGCGCCGTTCGGCTTGGGCTCCGGGGGCCCGTTGGCCTTGTTGTTGTCACAGAGCGTCTTGTGCTTGTCCTCCTGGACGGGCATGCCGATGCGCTGCCCACCGGGGATCATCGACAGGCTCACCGCCTTGCCGTTGTCCACGCCCCACTGCGACTTGTACTCCTTGAGCACCTCGTCGCCGCGCTGCTTGCCCTGATGCGGGACCTGCATGGCGATCATCTTCTGCTTGGCAGAGAGCGCCGTCAGCGTGGCGTTGGTCAACTGCTCCATCGCCTGGATGCGGGCCGAGAGGTCATCGGCGAGCGCGGTGGAGGGGACGATGTACGGGCAGTCGAACGGACAGCCGACCGGATAGCAGGCGCAGTTGGCCGTCACGATCCACAGGTACATGTTGTTGAGCAGCTCGGACGTCTTCAGGGCTGCCAACACGGAGAGGATCGCCGCCATGACCAGGTTGATCATGACGATCACGTTCATGCCGCGCGCGTGGTAGACGGCCGACGCATAGGCAGCCGCGTCGGCGCCGTCCTGGAGGCGCTCGCGCTGCATGGCGGCGTCACCGATGCCGACGATCATCCACAGGCAGCCGCACAGCCACATGGCCATGACCAGGCCCATGATCATGATGGCGCCGCGGTCATCCTCGAGCTCGCCGTCTTGCCGAATCTCTCGCAAGGTGTTCATGGCGGCCTCAGTAGATGTAGTCCGCGCCCTGATTGGGCAGCGACGCCTTACCGGTGAGCTTGCGGATGTCCTGGCCCTCGGCCCAGGCGCTGTGCGGCCCGGTCCAGTCGCTCGAGCTACCGGCCTGGCCGCTGCAGGCCACCCAGCGCCCGAAGGGGATCTGGCAGGGGAAGTCGTACTCCAGCTTCACCTCGACCATCTCGTCGCGGGTGTAGCTGCTCTTCATGTTCACCTTGACCTCGCCACCCCAGCGCTTCTTGGTGAGGTACTCGGCGGCGGTCTGGATGTCCTGCTTGCGCTTGCCGGTGACCTGGCCCACTGGGGCGCCGCCGTAGTACTGCGGGTCGTCGTGGATGACGACGACCGCCGCGCGGGCGGTGAGCTCGGTGGCGTGCTTGGTCATGATGTTGGCCATCACCAGCACCATGAACTGCACCAGCGCGAGGAAGAAGCAGAACAGGGGCAAGAAGGCGATGAGGAACTCCACGTAGACCGCGCCCTTGGTGCTGCGCAGTCTGGCCAAGGCGGCCGCGGAGATCTCTCTTTCGGTGGTGCGAGTCGAGGGGTGGTTCCCGTCGCCTCGAAGCGGGGCTTGCTGGCTCACATCGGCCTCCACTGCATGAAGACGGCACCGACGACGCCCACGAAAATCGCCGGTCCGAATCGAATCTCGGTCATCATCTCCGGCACCACCTCCACCCGCTTGTCCTTCGGAAGGAGCGGGTTGAAGACGAGCCGGAACGAGTTGCCCAGGGTGCGCAGCAGCTTGCCCTGGTAAGCGAGACGGCCCAGCGCGAAGGCGCTGCCGACGATGAAAGCGAAGAGCTCGGCCTCGATGCCGAGGCGGGTGCCGCAGATGGCACCGATGGCGGCCAGCAATTTCACGTCGCCGCCGTACGTCCCGCCCATGCGGTAGAGCACCACGGGGACCAGGCCCACCACGCAGGCCCCGATGAGCGAAAAGCCCGCACCGACGATGGCCTCGTCGAGCGAGCCGGTGGTGGCAAACTTGACCGCGAAATGGGCGACGGGCGCCACAGCGAGGGCGCCCAGCGTCAGCCAGTTCGGGATGTGGCCGGTCCGATAGTCGGTCCAGGCGGCGACACCCGCCACGATGGCGGCGGCGATCATGAAGTAGAGGTCCGCGATGCTCATCGTGCTCGGGGCTCCCTCGGGTCTCGTCAGACCCTTCGAGCGGGTGTTCGCGCTCGCCGGTCTGGCCGGCGCTCGGTCATCGTCTCGTATGCCTCGTCGGTTGAAAACGGGAAAGGCGTGCTTCTCGCAGCCCGAAATGAAACGCGGTGGAGCCTTGGGCTAGCGCCCACGGCCCCACCGTGTATCGCCTACGCATCCAGTGTAACTTCGACGGAGACGAGATCAGCCTTTACCAAGATGGCTCGGCAGCAACCTCGAACCGCCGCGATCGCAAATCAGCCAGGGATGCCGTCGACCTTACCGGCCTGCTTCTCGATCTTGTCCTTCACGCTCGTGCCGAACTTGCTGAAGCCGGCAATCGCGATGATGGCAATGAGACCAACGAGCATCATGTACTCAACCAGGTTCGCGCCGCGGGTGTCCTGAACGAGGGTCTTGCTGGCGAGCGTCATCTTGTCCATGGTCGTAACCTCTTCTCGGATCGGGTTTGTGTGATTGCCTGGATGCCGGCGATCGGCATCACGCTTTGCTCAGGGGAACGGGCTGGCCACCATGTTGCGGGTCTTCTGGTAGGCCTCTACCAGCTTCGGTCCCATCGCGATCATCGTCGCAATGAAGCCGAGGGCCACGAGCCCGACGACAGCGACGTACTCGGTCAGGACGGCGCCCCGCGTATCGCGAAGCATCCTGCTGACTCCGTGCATCGTGTCGCCCATCGCGTTGAAGTCGAATTGCAACGAGCTTGCCAAGGCCAGGATGGCGGCGAAGTCGTACCTGGCGTCACATCGGCATCGGGGCCCAGGGCGCGGGCGAATGCTGTGGAGAAGGCCCGGCCAACTGGCGGAGATCATTGAGTGCCTGGGGGTGTTGACCCGTGCTTGCGAAGGGCTCGCAGCGGCGTCACCCGGCCTGGATGTAACCCGTAACGAATGCGCGTAACTAGCGGTTACGCCTACGGTTTCTCGTGGTAAGCGCCGATCCAGGCGGGGTTCGGACCGATCCATGGAAGCGAACGTAGGTCGTACGGATCCAATGAAGGCTTATGTAGGACTGACGCCTACCTATTTGGTGCCTGGAGTCTGCAGATGCGGGGGACAAAAGCGACAAATCCGGCGGGCGCTGCGAGCGGCTGGATCGCGAGGCCCCAGCGCAAAACGGCCTGTTGCGCGAAAACCGGCGAAAAGCTGGTTGGGGATCCCGCCTGATCCACAAGCCGGTGCGAAGCGGGCCGTCACATGGCCGCGGGCGGCCCGCGCGGTTTCCGGGGCAGGAGGGCGCGGTTCGTGCACGCAGGAGCCCGCCCGTGGTGCGCCCCGCCCCCGGGCGCTCACCCGCCGCCGACCCGAGAGAGGAAGCTGATGAGGATCGACCCCTGGAAAGCCTGCACTGTGATGCTCGGCGGTGTCTTCTGCCTGGTGGTGGCGAGCGGCGGCGTCGATTCGGCCGCCGCGCAGAACAAGGCGCCCCAGAAGATCCCGTCCGGCTCCGCGCCCGCGCCCGCGCCGGAGCCCGGCAAGGGACCGGTGAAGATCGTCGGCACACCTCCACCCGAGGACCCGGGGGCGACCGAGGGCGGCGAGGGGGACAACAAGAAGAGCACACCCGCGGAGCGCGCCACCAAGTTGATGGAGGCCGCACGCGCCAAGGTGATCAAGCTCAAGGCCGATCCCGAAGGCCGCCGCGAGCGCGCGCTGAAGCACATCGAGAAGGCCATCTCCGAGACGCGGGCCATCCCGGCGGCGAAGGAATGAGGAGCTCCACCATGCGCACCAACCCCTGGAAGCTCGCCAGCATCGCCCTGGCCACCGCCACCGCCGTGGTCGTCGGCATCGGCTTCGATGGCTCCGCCGAGGCCACCCCGCAGTCCGAGGCCATCGGCGCCATCGGCATCCTGGAGTCCGCGAGCCGCCAGCTCTGGCGCGCCCCCAAGGACGAGCATCGCCAGAAGGCGATGGAGTCGGCGCGCATGGCCATCGCCGAGCTGCGCATGCTGGGCTTCCCGACGGATCCGGCGGAGGAGCCCGACCCCAACGGCAAGAAGAAGAAGCGCTGAGCGAGCGCTTCCGAGCGGGACGCCGCGCGCCGCGCGAGGGGCGCTGCCGAGCTAGAGACGCAGCGCGCCGCGCTGGAAGGTGTCGCGCAGCGAGCCGGCGGCGTTCTTGGCGACCCTGTCGACGATGGCCGCGCTCCAGGGGGCGTCGACCACCAGGTCGCTGCCGTCGACGCGCATCTTCGCCGCGGTGAGCAGCTGACCGGCGAGACCGCCGCCTTCGCGCTGCGCGCTCTCCAGCAAGGCGCCCGCCGTGGAGGAGAGGTCGGCCGCCGACGCGGCGTCGCGCATGGAGGCCCGCACCTCGGCCCGCGAGCCGGCGCCGGGCGCGAGGAAGACGGTGATCGTCACGCGGCGTACGTCGGCGCGGTGCCGCGACAGCGGGCCGTCGTTGTCGCCGCCGCGCGCGAAGTACTCGGGCACCACCACCGCCGCCATGTCCGGCTCCGCAGGCAGGCGATAGGCGTCCTCGGCGGTGCGGCTGGTCGCCACGGCGGCGTCGAAGAAACCGCGGTCGTTGCTGATCACCAGCGCACCGTCGGCTGCCTGACCCAACGTCAGGCGATCGCCACCCTTGCTCGGCAGCGCCAGCACCTTGCGTCCGCCGTGCGCAGGCAGCGCCTCGCTCCCCTCGGCGCCGCTGGCCGCCGCGACCACCGTCTCCGGGCGCAGGTTGCCGGTCAGCACCACGGCGAGCTTCTGGGTCTTCGCCGGCCCTTCGAGGTTGGCGGCGCAGATCAGCACCTCGGCGATGTCGCGGCGCGGGTCGATGCCCGCGTTGCGGAGGAGGTCGCGGGTGCGCCGCGAGGCCGGCGTGTCCGTCTCCCCGCCCTCGGCGATCTCGCGCAGGACGGGTCCGAAGTGATTCTGGGCGGCCGGCAAGGCGAGCACGCGCGCCATGTCGAGGCGGACCACCAGGTCGCAGCCACCGGGCGCGTGATCACGAGCGCGCGAGCGCACCGCCGCCGGCAAGGCGCCAGGGGAGACGTCGGCGCTCGGCGCTCCGGCGCCCGGCGGCGGGGTGGCGGCGCCGGACGCGGAGACCGAACCCGACCCGCTGACGGCACCCGAGACCCCCGCGATGCCCTTCTCCGGCGCGGAGTCGCCGTCACGCACCACCAGCCAGGTGAGGACCAGGACCCCCGCCGCGGCCACCGCAGCGCCGACCCACAGCCTGCCGACCTGCCGTTCGGCGCCGGGGGCGGATCCCGTCGGCTCCGCGGCCGGCGGCGGCGCGCTCACTTCAAGGACTCCGCTCGCCAGAGCCCGGCGGCGATGACGTGGGTGCGCGCGTCGATGGGGCTCTCGGCGACGAGCTGGGCGGGCTGCGCGGCGTCGGTCGGGCGCGTCAGCTCGTAGACCAGCGCCAGACAGCGGCCGACCGCGGGCAGCTCGCGGAGATCGTCCGGGAGCTTGCCGGAGGCCAGCTCGTTGTAGTCGACGTCCTCGAGGTCGGGCGCGCTGCGCGAAGGCGCGTCGGCGGCGCGCGCGCTGACCACCAGGACGAGGACGCGATAGCGCCCGCCAGGGGCGTTGAAGAGCACCTGACGCAGGTCGTCGATGGCGAACCCCTGGTGGCGGTAGGCCGGGCGTCGGACGCCGAAGCGCGTGGTGGTCGGGCGGCCGTCCGCCTGGATGGCCTCCATGCGCGTGACCACCGCGAAGCCGTCGTCGGCGAAGGAATAGACCGACCAGTCGGTGAACCCGCCGCGGTCGAGGGCCTCGACGATTCGGTCGAAGACCTCCCCCTGCGTGCCGCGCCGGCCGCTGATCACCATCCCGTCGGGCAGCACCCAGGCCGAGGTCGGCTCCGGGACCGGCGTGGGGAAGGGCGGCACCGGCACCCGTGGCGGCGGGCTGCCGCAGCCGAGCGCCAGCGCGCAGGTGGCCCCGAACAGCACTGCGAAGAGCGTTCGCCGACGATCGATCACGGATGCGTCAGAGCCGGATCGGGGGCGGCTTGCCCTTGGCGACGGGCTTGGCCACCGGCTTCTCGAGCGAGAACTTCTGATCGAAGGTCAGCACGTCGTCCTTGGACTTCATGAAGAACGCCTCCTGGGGGTTCTTCGGGCGCAGGCGCTCGTTGCCCGGCTCGTCCGTCTTGATGGACAGGTCGAACTGCTCGTCGGGGCGGAGGCGCAGGAGCACGTGGGCCGCACCGGAGGCGTCGGTCCGCGCCACCTCGCGGCCGAGGTGGATGATCGGCAGGTTCGGCCCACCCTCCGCGCGCACGGCCACCACCACCAGGCGCGTGGTCGGCGGGCAGGTGGCGAAATACTCGGGGTGCTTCTTCGGGTCGGCCAGGCGCTTGAGCACGACGGTGATCGGCCTCGTCGGCGAGGCGAAGCCCTGCGGGCACTTGACCACCACGTCGAAGGTCTCGCCATCGCGCCCGGTGAGGCTGAGCTTGCCCTGGCCCGCCTCGTTGGTGGTGGAGACCTTCTCCCCGCTGAAGAAGAGGTCGGCGCCCTTCACCGCCACGCCGGGATCGGCCTCGACACGGATGCTGATCTGCTGCGGCGGCGGCACGGGTGGGTCGAACATCGCGCAGCCGCTGGCGCCGGAGAGTGCGACGCAGGCCGCGCCCAGGAGCACGCGGCGAGTCGACGGGCTGCTCCCGTCGCTGTGAGCCGGTGCGGTGGGGGAAAGACGGAGACGGGGCGTTCGGTGGGTAGTCATGCTGCCTCGGTGAGCGGCTGCGCCGAGGGGCGCGGCCGCGGTGTGATCAGCTCCGGCACGTGCACAGAGAGCGGAGAGCTGACCTTGGGGTTCTTGAGCTTCCAGATCACCCCGTCGACGAAGAAGTGGTGCAGCTGCACCGCGGTGGCGACCACCGCAAACGAGAACGTCGACGAGGCGCCGGTGAGCTCGGCGAGCGTCGGCAGCGCGAAGAACAGGAAGGCCCCACCAAGCACGTTCAACGCGAACCAGCGCGCGGTCTCACGGAGAGCGAAGGACTTCGACGGCTGGTGGCCGCCGAGATCCATGCGCTCCTTGAGCTGCATGGACCAAGCGATGAGCAAGTACTGGAAGCTGTGGAACAGGGGAACGAAGGCGTAAAAGTACTCGATGCCCCGGCCCGGGACGAACCACACGAAGTGGCAAATGGCCGGCAGAAGGACGATGGCCGGCACGCTGCGGCCCGCGCGGCTGGCGCCGCGGAAGAGGCCGATGACGAAGACCACGCCGCCGGCCAGGGCACAGGAGACCAGCACCGAGCCGAGCCACTCCGGCACGCCCAGACGGGGGTGGGCCACGCCGAAGTACTCGGCGCTGCCGGTGCCGACCTCGTTCCAGGCGACGCGCGCCAGGAAGGTGCCGAGCAGGAAGGTGAGCAGCCCCCAGCGCTCGACGTTGCCCACGGCGAGCCCGGCGCGCCGCGCGTAGATCATGGTCAGGCCCAGGGTCTGGCCGGCAAAGTGGTAGACCGACCAGATCACCACCAGCTTGATGAAGAAGGGCGCGACCACCGCCGGCGAAGCGAAGGCGGCCACAGTGGCTGCGAGGACGAGCAGCGGCACCGCCAGCGCCGTCACCGGGTACTGCGCGATGTTCCCGCGCGAGTGGTAGAGGCGGTAATTCGTGGCCGAGAAGTGCGGCCAGTTGGCGATCCACCAGAAGCCGATGACCAGGCTGGAGACGGCGGTCGAGGGCAGCCCGCCGTCCTGGAGGCGGAGCAGCAGCGGGAAGCACGCCAGGGAGAGGCCTCCCATCAGGACGAAGTCGACCGCCGGACTCACGAAGTAGAGCTTGCGAGGGTCCGGCACCGCGGAGCTCATGCGCACATGGTACGGCAACTGCCGCCCGGCGCTCCCGCGGAATTCGAGGCGAGAGACGGCCGGCTGGCATCCCGGCGGCGCGACTGCAGCCCGTGGGTCAGGTGCTCGGCGGGCTCGGCGTCTCCTGCTCTGTCGCCACTTCTCGCGCAGGTTTCGCGGGCTTGTCTTCCCTGGCGAGGAGCTCTTCGACCAGCGGCCTGGCCGGGCCGCCCGCGGCGAGCCAGCGTCGCACCTCGTCGGCGCCGAGCGGGTCCTCGAGGATCTCCTCCAGCACGGTTCGCGCCTCGGCCTCGCGGCCGCTGCCGACGAGCGCGTGGACGCGCACCAGCGCATAGCGGCGGCGCAGGCGCGCGGGCTCGGTGCCTTCCGTGTCGCCGACGATGGCCAGGGCCTCGGCCGGCTTGCCTGCGTGCACCAGCACCATGGCCCGGCTGACGCGGAAGTGCGGGCGCGCCTCGGGCAGCGAGCCCTCCTCGTCGCCGGAATCGATGGCCTTCTGCGCAGCGGCGACGTCGCCGCGGCACAGGTTCCAGAAGGCGAGGTTGCCGAGCATGAGCAGACGCATCGGGACCGGCATCCACACCGGCGGCACCTTGCCGAGCGAGGCCACCGCGTCGTCGAAGCGCTCGTCGAGCGCGTAGCCATACCCGGCCACCTGGGCGGCGTAGGCGAAGACGGTGCGCGGATCGCTGGCGTCCTTGGGCGTGGCCTTGGTGTCCTTGTCGAGCTTGCGCGCCTCGACCTCGGCCGCGTCGCGGATCTCGATGGCGCGCGCGATGACCCGCGGCCGCTCGGCGCTTCGATCGATGTCGTCCTCGAGGCGCGAGAGCTCGTGAGTCAGGCGCTCGCTCCCGAATCCGGCCAGGAAGAGCAGGAAGCACGGCAGCCAGGCGGTGCCGTAGCCCGCCGGCCAGTGCAGCCGGGCCAGGGTCGCCGATGCGGCGGCGCCGACGAAGAAACCGAGGACGCCGGAGGCGATGGCCACCGAGTTGCGCTGCGGCCTGGGCAGCTCGCGGAGCAGCACCCAGGAGACGATGAGCGCACCGAACGCGCCGACGAAGGCGGGCGCGTACTTGGACGACGCCGGAAGCATGGGTGTGGCCAGGCGCAGGCCGATCGTGCCAACGGCGGCGCACAGGGCAACGACGAACGTCGGTCGGGAGAACACGGGCGGCAGCCTACCAGGGCAACTCCCTCCGGCCCACCGGGTGGTAGAGCGGCGCCTCAGCCGTCGGGCTTCTTGTCGGCCTCGCCGTCCGGATCCACGGCGCTGTGGCCCTCGTGGTGCATGGTCAGCGTCGGGTCGTCGATGATCGGGAAGGGCACGCGCGGCGGCTTGGCCTGCGTCGGTGGATCCATCGAAGCTCCGCCAGGAGACTTCGCTCCTGTCGAGGGACGCTCCGCTGGGGGCGGCGGCTCGGAGATGGCGATGGCGTCCACCGCGGCGATGAGGGACGAGGCCGCGGCGTCCGCCTCGCGCTGCACGGCGGCGGCGGCGAGGAGCGGGTTGTGGATGGTGGTCACCGTGCGCTCGCTCTCCGGCAGCCTGTCTGGCTCGTGCGCGGGCCGGTCGACGACCGGCGCCATGTCCGGGCGCACCGGGCGCGCCGCCTTGGCGCCGCCCTCGCGCGCGCCGACCACGCGGTAGGGTGACTCGCGGGTCGGCTCGTCGATGGCGCTGCTGCTGCTGGCGTAGGGCGAGTCGAGGGTGGCGTCGTCGAGCAGGGGCCGCGACAGATGGGCGATGTCGCGGATGGCAGCCTCGCGCAGGGCAGCCTGGTCGCGACGCAGGCCGGGCAGCGACGACGGAGGCGGTCGCTGCTCGCGCAGCGCGCGCAGGCGCTCGGCGAGCGCCGGGTCGGGCGCAGCGGTGCCGCCCATGACCATCGATCGCGTCGGCGAGGCCGGCGCCTGGCTCGGCGGCTCGCCGCCCTGTTGCCCGGAGACCTCGTGGATGCGCTTGTCGCTGCTCGGCGACTCGGCCTGGCTCGGCGGCGGGCGCTCGCGCAGCGCGGCCGGCTCGGCGGCGCGCTGCCGCGTGGCCTTGTCGAGCTGCGTGCGCACCTGGCGCCAGGGCTGCTCCTCTCCACGCGACTGCATGGTGGTCACCAGGCAGGCGCTGCTGCTGCGTCCCTCCTGCTCCACCAGCACGCCGCGCCAGCCGAGCGAGAACGTGGCTCGGTCGGTGTGGATCCACAGCGTGTCGCAGCGCAGCGCCACCGGGTCTGCGCGGTGCGCGCCACCCTCGAGACCCTCGGCGAGGTGGAAGACCTTGGGAACGATCCCCGGCAGCGCGAACGACAGCTTGGGCACGCCGGCGAGCAGCCCCTCCAGGGTGACGCGCGCGGTGGCGCGCAGGAGGTCGAGCTGCTGATCGGGCGGCGCCACGTTGAAGAAGCGGAAGTCGAAGTGGCTGGTGAGGGGCATGGAGAGCGGGCCATCGCCGGAGATCACCGCGGCGTTGCCGAAGGCGGCGCGCGTCGCCGACCAGGGCGCCAGCGGGCCCACCCGCACCACCTCCGCCCCGGCGTTGGGCGCCTTGCGCAGGTACCCCGCGAGGAGCGGGATGTACGCCGACGGCTGCGCGGCCACCGCGTAGAACGACTTGTCGAGCTCGTCGACCACCAGCCGCGCGCGGATGCTGGGCAGGGCCACGTCCGCGTAGGCGTGACCGACGAGCAGCACGTCGGCCCGCGCCTTGAGAGGGGCGAAGTCGGAGGCGTAGTGCAGCTCGTCGTCGTTCCCCAGCGGGCTCTTGCGGTCGAGGGAGAGCGGCTCCTGCACCGGAGCCAGGGTCACCACGCCGTCCTTGGCGATGGCGAAGGTGGCCTTGACGATGACGCTGAGGACGCGGCCGGGCGACTGCCAGGAAACGACCCCGACGGGGAGCGGGCAGAGCGAGGCGATGTCCACCTGGGGGCGGAAGATATCCCACGCGGTCGCAGGCGCGAGGCCCGAGTGTGCCTGGCGCGTCCCGGCGCGCACCTGGGCTGCGCACCGCCGTCGAAATTCAGGCCAGCACGGCGGGGGTGCGCCGGGAGGTCGCGGGCGCTAGACGGCGCGACGCGGCACGAGATCCAGCAGCCGGCGCGCCTCGAAGAGGTCGGAGACGACGGCGTGGGCGGCGGCGTACCGCCCGGGGGGCGGCGGCGCCTCGGGCACGGCAATGACCATGGCGCCGGCGGCGCGGCCGGCGAGGACGCCGGCGACGGAGTCCTCGAGCACCACGCAGCGCGTCGCGTCGCAGCCCAGACGCGACGCGGCGAGCAGGAAGATGTCGGGCGCCGGCTTGGGGTGGGTCACGGCCTCGCCAGAGACGACCGCCTGCAGGGAGCGGCGCAGGTCGAGCGCGTCGATCACCGCATCGATGAGGCGCAGCGGCGAGGAAGAGGCCAGGGCCATGGGGACGCCCGCCGCCAGCGCGTCGGCCACCAGCTCGCGGGCGCCAGGCTTGGGTGCGAGCTCGGAAACACGGGCGATGACGCGCTCCACCAGCTCCACGGCGTCGCGGTGGACGTCGATGTCCAGCCCGAGGGCGACGCGCATCGTCTCCAGGGTGTTGGCGATGCCGCGCCCCACGCACTCGGCGGCGTGCGCCGCTGTCCAGTCGCCACCGCGGTCGCGCGCCAGCTCGGTCTCGACGCGGAACCAGAGGGGCTCGGAGTCGACGAGCAGGCCATCCATGTCCATGAGCAGGGCAAGAGGTCGGAAGGGGACCGGGTGCACCCGGAGACACCTACACCGCCCCGCGCGCTGGCGCCGCGCCTCTGACCGGACGGATAGGCGCCGTTTCCTGTTGCGGACTCGCGGGAGCAGGCGAAGCATGTCGCGGCCCCGAGGAGGTCCCCCCTGCGCTTTTCCCGCTTTTCGCCCTGGCTCGCCGTGATCGCCGGTTGTGTCGCTTCTGCCTTCCTGGCCTGCGGGAGCGACGCCGAGAACGTGCCCATCGGCTCCTCGAGCTCCAGCGGAGGCGTGGGCGCGGCCGGCTCCTCCTCGAGCAGCAGCAGCTCCAGCAGCAGCACCAGCGGGCCGAGCAGCTCCAGCAGCTCGTCGTCCGCGTCCTCGTCGGGCAACGGCGGCAGCGGCGGTGTGGGAACGCCGTGCGAGGAGGCCTGCGAGAAGATCTCCGACGAATGCGGCTTCGGCGACCTCTGCAGCCAGGTCCCGCAGCTCGACTGCGGCAGCGCGGCCGGCGCCGACTGCTACGGGCAGTGCATCCTCGACTCCGACTGCGGCGCCATCGCCTCGCTGGCCACCAACAACCCCGATCCCGCCCTCAGCGCTTGCCTCTTCGCGTGCCAGGGTGGCCAGGGCGGCGCCGGTGGCGGCGGCCAGGGCGGAGCTGGCGGCGGCGGCGGCGCCGCTCCTGGCTCGGAGTGCTTGAGCTGCGGCCAGAGCTCCTGCACGAGCGAAGGTTTCGCCTGCTTCCAGGACGCGATGTGCAGCACCTGGCTGGACTGCATCAGCAACTGCACCGACGCGGCCTGCGTCATGGCCTGCGATCAGAACAGCCCCGGCGGGCCCGCCTCCGACGCGGTGAAGGACTGCCTCTGCACCTCGTGCACGGCGGACTGCTCCGCGCTCATCACCTGCAACTGACCGCGCGCGCCCAGCCGCTACTTCTCGGCCGCGAAGAGGCGGCCGAGAACGTCGGCGGCGGGGCGACCGGCGAGCACGCGCTGCAAGGCGTCGATCGTCGGCACGTGCACCTTGCGCGCCTTGGCGAACTCGGCGATGCGCGGAATGAGCTGGATGGCCTCCACCCGCAGGCGCGCCTCGGACTGCGCCTGTTCCAGGGACAGGCCGCGGGCCAGTGCCTTGCCCACCACCACCTCGGGGCGATCCTCGAGGGCGATGGACGCCAGCAGGTCGCCGTAGCCGCCGAGGCCGAGCATGGTGCGCTCGTCGGCGCCGGCGGCGGCGGTGATGCGCGCCGCCTCGTCGACGCCGCGCGAGATGAGCGCCGCCAGCAGGCCCGGCCCGGCGCCGGCCTGCGAGGCGAACCCCACGCCGATCGACAGGCAACCGACCAGCGCCGAGGCCCACTCCAGGCCACGCAGGTCGGGCGTCTTGTCGACGCGCAGCCAGTGGCTCTGGAAGGCGGCGATGACGGCGGCGGTGACCTCCGGGAAGCGCGAGCCGCAGACCATGGCCGAGGGGCGGCCCTCGGTCAGCTCGTTGGCCTGCACCGGGCCGCCGAGCGCGCCGAGCCGCCGCGCCGGTGTCTCCTCGCGCATCAGGTCGCTCACCGTCTCCAGCGACTCGCCGCTGAGCCCGCGCACGCCGTGCACCACCAGGTGCGTGCCGTCGAGGTGATCCCCGAGCGCGCGGAGCACCTCGCGCGCCACCGAGGATGGCACCGCCACCACCAGCAGGCGTTGCTTGGCGACCTCGGCGAGGTCGGTGGTGATGCGGACGCCCTTGTCGCCCTCGGGGTGGTCGCGGCGCGTGTAGAGGGTGACGTCGGCGCCGGTGCGGGTGGCGGCGAGGGCCAGGGCCACGCCCCACGGGCCGCCACCGACCACGCCCACGCCGGCGCGGCCGCCGTTTCGCTTCTCGCCGCTCACCGCGCACCTCCCGGGTCGGGCGTGGCGTGCGGCGGGGCTCCCTGCGCGCCTCCGTGCGTGCCCGCCAGGCGCGAGAGCTCCACCGGCGCACCGGGAGGCGCGAGCGTGTCCCAGGCCAGGCCATGGGCGGCCAGGCGGTTCTGGTAATAAAAGAGGAGGTTCGGGTCGCTGATGCAGATGCCCCCGCGGCGCTGCACCAGCACCGGGGTGCTGTGCGTGCCGGCGAAGGCCCGCACGGCGCGCTCCACCACGTCGCCACCGGAGGCGTGGCGCAGCCAGTCACCGGCCACGATCTCGCCGCGCTTCTCCATGTCCAGCACCTGCTCCTTGAGGCGCGAGACATCGCGTGCCAGTTCGTCGCGCGGCACGACCACCGTGTCGCGCTGGCGCAGCACGGAGAAGAGGTCGCCCCCGGGCGTGGCCTGGCGCAGGCGCGCGAAGCACGCCGCCGCCACCACGTGGGTGGACATGGCCACGGTGTTGGAGAGGTAGCTCTGGCAGATGGCCTCGCCGAGGTCGCGCGTGTACTGCGTGTCGCGCACACCGTCGAGGACCACCTTGCCCTCGCCATCCTCGACGTAGGTGGCGGGATCGATCTCGCGGCCGCGCCGGTCGAAGGAGCGGCACTGCTCGTCGACGCGATTGCCGAAGGGATCGATGGGGGCCCCGAAGCGGATCTCCACGGCGCCGTTCATGTCCAGCAGCTTGCGGGAGAAGGCGGCCACGCGGCCGAGGCGCGACGACTCGTCGTCCTCGATGATGAAGCGGCCCTTGCCGGCCTCGGAGAGGTAGTCGGCGATGAGCGTCTCCGCCTCCAGGGTGATGAGGTAGTTGATGGTCGCCGGGACGAAGAAGATGCGCCGCTCGCGCCCGGCGGCGACGGTGCGCGCGTAGGCCTCGAAGGCGGTGCCCACCAGCCCGAGCTTGAGGCGACGCTCCACCCCGCCGGAGCGGGCGCGCGTGCCGCCGGGGAAGAAGAGCGAGTGGTAGCCGCGCTCCAGGAGCACGGTGGAGTACGTCTTCAGCACCTCCTTGTAGAGCGAGTGCCGCAGGCGGCGGTCGACGCGGTAAGCGCCGAGGTTGTGCATGAAGAAGGAGAGGACCGGATTGGTGAACAGGTTCTTGCCGGCGCCGTAGGTGGCCGGCGGCAGCCCGGCGCGCTCCAGCGCGTAGCCGAAGACGATGGAGTCCATGTTGGACTGGTGGGTGGGCACGTAGACGGCGGTGCCCGTCTTGACCATCTCGCGCAGCTGCTCCAGCGGACCCTCGACCAGCACCTTGTCGCCCAGGGCCTCGAGGCTGACCAGCTTCCGCGGATGGCGCGCCAGGCTGAGCAGCTTGCGCGGAGCGAGGAGGGCGGTGACCAGCGGCGGCAGGAGCCGCGTGGACAGGTCGTAGACCCGGCCGTCGAAGTTGCCGGCCACGTCCCAGCCGTAGTGCTCGGCGAGCTCGCGCAGCCGGCCGCGCCGCTCGGCGTCGCTCATCCGCCCCACCGTGCGCGCCAGCTTCTGCCACTCGGCCAGCTCGGCGCGCGCCTTCTTGCCCTTCGACGCCTCGAGGCGCTTGATCTCGTGGTAGGCGGCGTCGTTCAGGGTGAGCAGCGCGTCCGGTGTCGACGAGCTGATCCGGCCGACCACCTCGCGCACGATCCCCTCGCGCGCGGAATTGAACCCGAAGATGGGAGCATCGGCTCGCATGCGCGAGGCTTAGACGCAACGGCGGGCGGCGGGAAGCGCGGCCACGCCACGCCGGCCCGGGCGACGCCGGGCCGCGACGGCGCTCAGCGCGACGGAGCCTTGAAGCCGTCCTTGGCCTTGCGCACGCCGGCCAGGACGTCGGCCGGGGTGGCGCCCGGGAAGCGCGCGCGCACCGCCGGCTCGCCGACGCGCAGAAAGGGTTGATGGCCAGCTCCTCGCCGATGGTGCTGGGCACGGTCGGCCACCGCCGGCGCGCGTGGCCCGCGCGGCGTCGAGGCGTGCGCGCGCGGCGGCGTTGTCCGGCTCGACGTGCAGACAAAACTGCAGGTTGGCGACGGTGTACTCGTGGCCGCAGTAAACCTGGGTCTCGGGGGCAGCTTGCCGATCTTGTCGGAGAGCGAGGTGTGCATCTGCTCCGGGCTGCCCTCGAAGAGGCGGCCGCAGCCGCCGATGAACAGGGTGTCGCCGGTGAACACGGCGCCGCCCACGTGGTACGCGACGGCGCCCAGCGTGTGGCCGGGCACGTGCAGCGGCTCGATGGAGAGCCCGGCGACCTCGAAGCGCTCTCCTTCGCGCACGTCGTGGGTCTGTCCCGGCACGCGTCCTCGGTCGCTCTCGTGCGCCCAGATCGGCACCCGGAAGCGCTCGGCCAGCGCCTCGTTGCCGCCCACGTGGTCCCAGTGGTGGTGGGTGTCGAGGATGGCCACGAGCTCCACCTTCTCGCGCGCCAGCGCCGCCTCGACCGGGGCCGCCTCCGAGGGATCGACCACGAAGGCGCGACTCCCCTCGCCCACCACCAGGTAGGCGTAGTTGTCGCTCAGGCAAGGCACGGTCACCACGCGCATCATCGTCTCCTCAGAACGCAGCCCCGATGGACACCGTGCCCAGGAAGCGCAGGCGACCGATGCCATCGTAGTACTCGGTGCGGTTGCCGCCGGTGCCGCTGGCGTTGGCCGCCACCAGCTCCACCGGATCGGCGAGCGCCGCGCCGATACCCACGCCGGTGGTCAGGATGAAGCCCCCGTCGCGCGCGTGATCCGGCCCCCAGATCGAGCTCGACCCGATCATGGCGCCGAGGAGCGGCGAGGTGATGCGCTCGGACACGGTGAGCCGCCCATCGGGTGAGGTCAGCGAGGCCTCGAACGTCTCGAAGGCCACATGGCCCTTGACCCACCAGCCGCGCAGCGGCGTGCGGCCGAAGTAGACGCCGACGTTGCCGCCGAGCGCGAAGCCCTTCTCGTCGGTTGCCTCCTCGAGCGTGCCCCAGATCCAGCTCGGCTCGATCTCGAGGGTCACCGGCCCGGCCACGGCGAGCTCGGCCTGGAAGGTGAGGCGGCCGTTGAGCAGCTCGAACGGGTCGTAGCGCAGCCATAGCAGCAGCTCGGCGGATCCTTCTTCGGTGGCGCCGGCGGCACCGGCGGTGACGGCGCCGCTCGGGCCGGTGTAGGCACCGTAGACGGCCGGCGGCGCAGCGCCGCCCTGGAGGCTCGTTTCCCGCCGGGGGCGGCACCGGCGCGGCGGGCTGGGCGCCAGGTCCCCAGCGCGGGGCGGGGCAGCGGCGCGGCCGCGCCGCGGATGGCAACGGCGGCGGCTCGGGCGCCTGCTGCGCGTCGGCCAGGCGCGGCGCCGCAGCCAGCAGCAGCGCGACGCCGGCTACCGAGATCAGCGAGGGGACACCGCGACGCACGCCAGCAGCGTAGCGCACGCCATGCGCCGTGGGGTGCGCAGGCACGAGCGCGGGGTGGGTGGGCGCGAAGCGGCTCACTCCTCGATGGCGCCAAGCAACGTGCCCAGCACCTCGGCCTGCGTGCCGAGGGCGGCATCATGGTGGAGCTTGGCCATGGCGCCGAGCGAGCGCGCCTGCCGGGCGACCACCGGCCGCAGACCGCCGAGGCGATCGACGGCGCTGCCCGCGAAGGCCCGATCCAGGCGGCGCACCATGGCCAGGGCCGAGGCATAGGCGATGACGTCGCCGTGGCGCGCGCTGGCGATGTCGGCGACATCGGCGGAGTAGAGGCCGCGCAGGGTGGTGCTGGCGGTGAGGGGGGCGCCGCTCTGTGCGTCGCGGTAGTGCGCGGTGATCGTCAGCTCGAGCGGCTCGCCGGCCACCCACACCGGCAGCGCCACCCGCGCCACCTCGGTGCGCGCCTCGCCGGCGTAGAGGTCGCCGAGCCAGAGGTGATCGGCGTCGAGCGAGAGCGACGGCGAGCCGCCGGAGATCTCCAGCACGCGCGCCGGCGCCGGCACCGAGGAGATGGAGATGGCCACGTCGCGCAGCGCCACGTCACCCGGCGGCGGCACGAGCTCGGCCACGGCGTCGGCGCGGTCACCGGGGCTGCCCGCGGCGATGGGCGCGCCGCCGAACGGTGCCAGCGCCTCGGCGTCGACCGGCGGAGGCGCCGCCGCGGTCACCGCCACGCCCGCGGCGCGCAGCGCGCCGAGGGCCGCGCCGAGCCGCGGCCCGGCCTGGGCCACGCCGGCGCCGTCGCTGATCACCAGCACCTGTCGCTCCGGCTCCTGAGGCGCCACCGCGGCGCTGTGCGGCGCGCTCGCATCGGCGGCCGGCGCGGTCACCCAGCGCCGCGCCAGCTCCAGCGACTCGGCCAGGCGACGCGGCGCCGGACGGCGCGGCTGGGCGAGGCGTTCCACCGCGCCCCGGAGCAGGGTGCGGTGGGTCCCGGGCAGCATCGGCACCACGGTCCGGCCGCGATCCGCGTCGATGAGCGTCACCCGGTCGCGCTCGCCGAGGTTGTCGAGCGCCGCGTCGGCGAGCTCCGACAGCGCGCTCGAGTCGCCATCGATGATCACCGCCAGGCGAAGCGGCGCGCGCACCGAGCCGGCCACCGCCGGGAAGGCGCTGCTGGGCACGATGGCATCGATGCGCACCAGCACCTCCCCGCCCCAGGTGGGCACCAGGACGTCGCTGGTGCGCAGCACGAGCAGCAAGCCCTGCCCCTCCGCGGCCGAGGGCGTGGACGTCTCGCGCCACACGCCGTCGGCGGGCAGCAGGAAGCCGGTGGCCGGTCGCCATGGCTCGTTGACGCTGCGCCGCAGCACGGGCGTGGGCACGTCGTTGCGGTCCAGGAGCTCCACGCCGTTGGCGGTGAGCATCGACGCGCCGCGTGCGCCACCCTCGGAGAAGACCACCTGCCCGTCGCGCGTCAGCAGCGGCGCCGCGCAGCCCGTGCCGGCGAGGGCCAGCGCCACCACAGCTCGACGGACGTGGAGCATGACGACAGGGTGACCCGTGGCGGCGCCGCAGGCCAGCGCCCGAGGAGCGCGTGTCGGGAGGATGCCGGCGCGCGTGGATGGGAAACGGACTGACGCGCGCGCCGGCCCGTGGCAGGACCGCCGGCGATGCCGGAGCCCGCGTATCGCATCGGCGTCGACGAGAACGGCCTCGGCCCTCGGCTCGGCCCGCTGCTGGTGACGGCGGTGATGGCCCGCGTCGAGGGCGAGGGGCGGCAGGTTGCCCAGCGCAAGCCGCGCGGGGCGCTGGCCCGGCGCCTCGGCGACTCCAAGGCGCTGGTGGCCCACGGCAACGTGACCCTGGGCGAGGCCTGGGCCCGGGCGCTGGTCGAGCGCGGCTGCGGGCGTCCGGGCGCGACCGCGTCGAGCCCCGAGGCCCTCGTCGACGCGGTGGCCATCGACGAACGCGAGGTGCTGCGCGCGCCCTGCCCGAGCCACGTCGCGCCGCAGTGCTGGTGCGCCGAGGGCGAGGCCTTCGGCGCGGCCCCGGAGCTGCTCCAGTCGGTGCGCGGCGATCTGGCCGCCCTCGCCGCCAAGGGCGTGGAGGTGGTGGCGGTGCGCTCGGTGCTGGTCTGCTCGCAGCGTCTCAACGCGGCGCTGGCGCGCGGCCTGTCGCGCTTCGACATGGACCTGCACGCCATGGAGCGCCTGGTGCTCGAGCTGGCCGCCCTGTCCGGCGCCGAGGTGAGCGCGGTGTGCGGCAAGGTCGGCGGCTTCGATCGCTACTCCGACGCCTTCGGCCCGCTCGCCGGGCGCCTGCACGCCATCATCGAGGAGGGCCGGGCGCGCAGCGCCTACTGGTTCCCCGGCCTCGGCGAGATCGCCTTCGTGCGCGACGGCGACGCCTCGGATCCCATCGTCGGCATGGCGTCGCTGGTCGGGAAGTACCTGCGCGACCTGGCCATGGCGCGCATCGTCCGCTTCTACCGACGCGAGGCGCCGGAGCTGCCCGACGCCAGCGGTTACCACGATCCGCTGACCACCGGCTTCATCGACGCCACCCGCCTGGCGCGCCAGAAGAGCGCCGTCCCCGACGACTGCTTCGAGCGCCGCGCGCTCGGCGGCTGACGCGGCACTCGATGGACGCAACCGCCACCAAGCGCATCCTCGAGGGCCGCCTCCCGCTGGAGATCGCCCGCTTCGGCGTGCCGGTGGCGCTGGGGATGGGGCTGCAGGTCACCTTCAACCTCGTCGACGCCTATCTCGTCTCCCGCCTGCAGCCGGAGGTGGCCGGCCCCGCGCTGGGCGCGCTCGGCATCTGCGACCAGCTCTCGGCGATGGGGACCATCCTCAGCTACGGCGTGACCACCGCCTCCACGGCGATGGTGGCGCGCGCCGCCGGGCGCGGCGACCACGCCGCGGTCAAGCGCATCCTCTGGCAATCGCTCCTGCTGGTCGGCTTCCTGGCGCTGGTCTTCGGGCTGGTCTTCAGCGTCCTCGCCGGCCCGCTGGTCGCCGGTCTCATCGGCGCCAAGGGGCGCGTGGCCGAGCTCGGCATCTCCTATCTGCGCATCAACTCCGCCATGGCGTTCACCGGCTTCTTCTTGCTCCAGCTCACCAGCCTGCAGCGCGCGCTGGGCTCGGCCAAGACGCCGATGGTGTTGCTGGTGCTCTCCAACGTGCTCAACGTCTTCCTGGCCGTGCTCTTCATCTACGGCCCGGGCGCGGCGCCGCCGATCTTCTCCTGGGGGCCGCCGCTGGCGGCAGCGCTCCACATCCCGCGCATGGAGCTGGAGGGGGCGGCCTGGGCCACCGCGCTGGCGCGCACCCTGACGCTCGTGCCGGTGCTGGTCATCCTGGCGCGCCGCTTCGAGGTCATCCCGGTGCGCGGGGAGCGCGGCGCCCACTGGGCAACGCTGGGGCGCCTGTGGCGCGTGGCCTGGCCATCCAGCGCCCAGTTCGTGGTGCGCGTCGTCGCCGTGCTCATCACCGTGAGCGTGGTGGCGCGCGCCTTCACCACGCCCGAGGACCAGAGCGCGAGCACCGCGCTCGGGGTGGCGCTGCGCCTGGAGACCTGGGCGCTGTTCGTCTCCATCGGCTGGGGCAGCGCGGCGCAGACCTTCGTTGCCCAGAACCTCGGCGCCGGCAAGGACGCGCGGGCACGCGCCAGCGCGCGCTGGGCGGTGATCTACAACGCGGTCTTCATGGCCGGGCTGGCGCTGGTGTACCTCTTCGCCTCGGCGCCGATCATCGGCTTCTTCGACTCCCACCCGGAGGTCGTGGACGACGCCACCCATTACCTGCGCGTCGTCGGGCTGGCCTACCTCGGCCTGGGGACCGGCGTGGTCTTCGGCAGCGCCATCAACGGCGCCGGCGCCACCCGCACCACGCTGCTCACCGACCTGAGCGTGGTGCTGCTGGTGCAGCTGCCGCTCTGCGCGCTGGCCGTGGTCCTGCCCGGGGCCACGCAGATGCGCCTCTGGCTGGCGGTGGCAACGGCCTACCTGCTCACCGGGGCCGCGTTCGCGGCCGTCTTCCGGTGGACGCCATGGATGCGCGCCGCCAACAGCCTGGAGCAGGAGGAGCTGGAGCTGCAGGCGCAGGCCCCGCGCAGCGGCCCGCTCGGCTGAGCAGGCCGCGCGCAGGCGCTGGCTTCACTGCGGCGGCGGGGTGCCGCACTCGCCGCCGAGGCAGATGATGCCGCCCGCAGCGTCGCAGCAGTCGGCGTCCACCTCGCAGAGGCCGCCCTCCTGCACGCACTCCTTCTCGCCGCCGCACAGGCCGTCCTCGCACTTCTCGCCGTCGCAGCACTCGCCGTCGGTGGTGCACATGTCGCCCTGCTGCTTGCAGGGATCCATGGCCCAGAAGCCGCGCATGTTGAGCGTGGCCATGTCCTGCCCCGGCACCCAGAAGGCGGGATGGCTCGGATCCTCGCCGGGCTTGGGGAGCTGATCGATGGCCATCACCCAGAGCTGCTTCACCTGATCCTTACCGCCGGTGAGGCGGTTGCCGTAGGTGCGGCGGCTGGTGAAGACCACCCAGGCGTAGCCGCCGGAGATGACCGGCGCGAAGGTGGGCTCGTAGTTGTACGACCGGTCGCGATCGCCGGCGGCGAACGCGTACCCGTCGCCGTTGGCGTTGCCCAGGCGCATCTCGATGCCCGCCTCGTCGGCGTTGGCCAGGTAGAGGTCCCCGGGCCCCTTGCGGGTGTCGAGCGAGTCCGGGTACTGACCGCGGTGGTAGACGATCCACGTCGACTCCCCGAGCTCGCCTCCGGGCACGGTCGGCGAGACGCTGGGAAAGCCGATGGCGTCGAGGTTGGGATCGGCGCCGGCGGGGATGACGCCAGCTGCCCGGAGACGGTGTTGTTGGCGGCGTCGTAGAAGTAGCGCGCCAGGTCGTGCGTCCCGTCCAGGGTGACGTACGCCAGGTGCTTGCCGCCGGGGCCGAAGGCCGGCATCCCGAGCAGGATGCCCTCCAGGCCGGTGCCCGCCAGCTTCAAGCCGGTCATGGCGTCGAACATCCCGTCGCTGCCGCCGATGCCGCCGGCGATCTTGTCAGCGTTGTTCTCGACGACGTACTTGCCGTTGGGGCTCACCGCCGGCATGGCCCAGTTGCGCACCTGCTTGCCCACCGACCCCAGCGCCAGCTGCGGCGTGTTGGGGATGAGCTGGAAGTTGCTGGTCGGATCGTCGCCGCCCATGATCAAGGTCTCGCCGTTGGCGGAGACGGTGTGACACGTCGTGCAGCCGGTCACCCCGGCGGCCGCCAGGAAGTCGTCCGGCGCCGGCGAGCCCGGCTTGATGCGCACCACGCGCCCCAGGCTGTTGGCCCAGTAGTAGACGGTGCCGCGCAGGCTGCCCTTGGCCAGGCGCCAGGTGTGGTTGACGACGACCGTCGCCGTCTGCGCACCGGGGACGAGGCGGTGCACGGAGACGGCCAGGTCGCCGCCCTTGCCGCTCTCGCTGACGGCCTTCCAGGTGGCGTCATCGAGCAGGTAGCGCGACGGCGCCGGCGCCTTGGCGAAGATCTCGATGTCCACGAACTGGCCCACGAGGTGGATGTAGTAGGCGTCGTCGGGGCCGCCGTTGTTCCACATCATCTCCGGCGCCAGCAGGCCGCGCGGGAAGACGGTCTTGTCGTAGGGGTACGTCCACTGGGTGACCGGATCGGGATCGCTGGCCGCCTTGAGGATGCCCTGGTCGCCGGGGCTGACCCCGCCCGGGTTCTGCACCTGCTTGACGCTGACGGTGACCTTGCCCGATCCCTGCGAATCGCTGGTCTTGGCGGTGACGATGACCTCGCCCCCCTTGGTACCACTCGCGGTGACCACGCCGTCGGCGTCCACGTCGGCGATGGTGCCGAAGTCCACCGACCACGAGGCGTTCACCGGCTGGCCGCCCTGCAGGGCCTCGAAGTCCACGTTCGGCGGCGTGGCCCCGCCGTTGTCGATCAGGATCTCGGCCGTCTTCGGCTCGACGGTCAGGCTGTCGAGGCCGCCGTCGGGATCGAAGATGCCGGTGCTGCCCTCGCCGCCGCCGGTGGTACCTCCAGCCAGCGTGCCCGAGGCACCCGACGGGTCGTCACCGCCACCACCGCAGGCGAGCGGGGCGAACCCGGCCGCGGCGGCGAGAGACACCAGAAACCATCCCAGGGGTAGTCGGCGCATGAAGAACCTCGCATCGGCCACCGGGGGTGCGGGGTTACGCCACTCTCCACCCCGGAGAGGCGCGGTCGGGGTCCGGGGCCGCCAAGGTTCAAGGTCACGCAAGCGCCATTCCGCGGCTCACGAAAATTGACAGGCCAGACGTGAGCCGCCGATCGCGACGAAAGCAGCCTCGGGGTGAAGGTGCGAGAGCGGCGCCGTGGACACGAGCGGATCCAGCGCTTGTCGGCTGCAGCCTACAGATCCGGTGGCGCTCGGCCGCCGACTGGCCCAGGGCGCGGTGGAACGCGCCTCAGCGGTTGGGGATGTGGATGGCGGCGCCCATGGCGTTGGCGGCCGCCTCCATCAGCGCCTCGCCGAGGGTGGGATGCGGATGGATGGTGAAGGAGATGTCCTCGAGGAACGCGGCCATCTCCAGGGAGAGGGCGGCCTCGCCGATCATCGTGCTCGCCTCCGGCCCGACGATGTGCACGCCGAGTACCTGCTTGGTCTTCTTGTCGGCGACGACCTTGACGAAGCCCTCGGTGTCGCCGATGGCCATGGCCTTGCCGAGCGCCGCGAACGGAAACTTGCCGATGACCACCTCGATGCCCTTGGCCTTGGCCTCGTCGGCGGTGAGGCCGGCCACGGCGATCTCCGGATCGGTGAAGATGGCGCCGGGGATGCTGGCCCAGTCCTTCGCCGCCTTGTGCCCGGCGATGACCTCGGCCACCACCTCGCCCTCCTTGGTCGCCTTGTGTGCCAGGAGCGGCGGGCCGCTGACGTCGCCGATGGAGTAGATGCTGGGCACGTTGGTGCGGCCGAAGGAGTCGCAGGGCACGAAGCCGCGCTTGTCGACATTCACCCCGACCTGCTCCAGGCCGAGGCCCTTGGTGTGCGGGCGCATGCCGACGGCCACGAGCACCACGTCGACGACGATCGTCTCCGCCTTGCCGCCGACGTCGATCTTCACCCCGATCGATCCGTCGCTCTGCTTCTCGTATCCGAGCGCCTTGGCGCCCTTGAAGATCTTGGCGCCGCGCTTGGTCAGGCGACGCTCGACGACCTTCACGCAGTCCGGGTCGACGCCGGTCATCAGCTCGGGGAGCGCCTCGACCACGGTCAGCTCGGAGCCGAGCTTCTGGTAGACCGTGCCCAGCTCGAGCCCGATGATCCCGCCGCCGATGACCAGCAGGCGCTTGGGGATGGAGCGCAGGCTGACCGCCTCCTTGGCGCCGATGATCTGCTTGCCGTCGAACTTGAAGGTCGGGATCTCGATGGTCGTCGAGCCGGTGGCCACCACGATCCCCTTTTCGGCGGTGAGCTGCTCGGTGCCGCCGTCGGCCAGCTTGACCTCCACCGTCTTGGGCCCGGTGATGGTGGCGGTGCCGGCGATGAGCTCGGCGCCGTTGGTGCGCAGCAGCGAGCGGACGCCGCCGGTGAGGCGCTTGACGATGCCCCCCTTCCAGTCCTGCAGGGCGTTGACGTCCATCTCCACGCCCGTGACCTTGATGCCCATCGTCGCGCCCTCGCGCGCCCGCTCGTAGTAGTGCGCCGCGGAGATGAGCGCCTTGGAGGGGATGCAGCCCCAGTTGAGGCACACCCCACCGGGCTCGTCCTTCTCGATGCAGACGACCTTCTGCTTGAGCTGACCGAGCCTGATGGCGCAGGGGTAGCCGCCGGGGCCACCACCGATGACGATGGCATCGAAGGTCTTCATTTGCAGGCCGAAGCTACTTTTGGGCACCGCCTTGTCGAGGTCAGCCTCGACGCCCGTGTCGATGCCGCCGCGCCGTCGATCCGTGCTCAGGCGCGGGTTGGATCAGTGCTTGGGCGCGGGCGGGATCGCAAGAGCTCGGCCTGCTGGTCGCGCAGGTGCCACGGCATCTCGGCGTACACGTCCTCGAACATCGTCTTGCGCTCCGGCGGGCCGAGCGGCTCGACCTCGGCGATGGCGGCGGCGATCTCCTCGTTCAGCTCCTGCTCCATGGCGCCGTCGGCGGCGTCGTCGAGGAGGCCGGCGTGGATCATGTGCCGGCGCAGGCGCAGGAGCGGGTCGCGCTTGGTCCACACGTCGACCTCGTCCTGGGACCGATACCGGGACGGGTCGTCGCTGGAGGAGTGCGCGCCGATGCGGTAGGTGAGCGCCTCGACGAACGTCGCCCCCTCGCCGCGCCGCGCGCGATCGACCGCCTCGCGCATCACCTTCCACACCGCCAGCACGTCGTTGCCGTCGACGCGCACCGAGGGCACGCCGTAGGCGCGGCCCTTGATGGCGATGGTCTGCGAGGCCGTCTGCCGCGAGGTGGGCACGCTGATCGCCCAGTGGTTGTTCTGGCAGACGATGACGCACGGGACCTTGAAGACGCCGGCGAAGGTCATCGCCGAGTGGAAGTCCGGCTCGCTGGTGGCGCCGTCGCCGAGGAAGCCGACCACCACGGTGCGCTCCTTCTTGATCTTCGCCGCCCAGGCCGCGCCCACCGCCTGTGGCACCTGCGGGCCGATGACGCTCGACCAGGAGACCTGGTTCACGCTCCGGGCGCTCATGTGCGAGGGCATCTGGCGCCCCTTGAGGAGGTCGCCGCTGTTGCCGAACACCTGGGCGATGTACGTGGAGAGCGGGAACCCGCGCACCAGCATCATCACGCTCTCGCGCAGCGCCGGGAACACCCAGTCCGCCGGCTCCAGCGCCAGCGCAGTGGACACCGGCGTCGCCTCCTGACCGGTGCAGGCGCCGTAGAAGCCGATGCGGCCCTGGCGCTGGATGAGGATCATCCGCGCATCGAGCAGGCGCAGGCGCTTGATCTCGCGGTAGGCGCGGGTGATGAGCTCCGGCGGCATGCGCGGATCGGTGGCCGGGTCGGTGGAGCCGTCCTCGCGCAGCACCGAGAGCAGCCCGAGATCGGCGGGTTGCTCCCGCTCCTGACCGGGCCCGGCCGCCTTGCTCGTCTCGCTGGACGCCGGGGCGGCGGCCTCGCTCGTTGCCTCGCGGCGCGGCTCTCGTGCTGCTCCCATCGGCTGCGGACCTTATTCGCGATCGCCCGGGCGGCGTAGCGATTTCAGCGGGCTCGGCTGCTCGCGCGCGGCGCCACGCGTCACTCCGGCTGACAGATGCCCACGTCGTTCACGCCGTAGTCCACGGCCAGGCAGGTCTGGCCCGCGGGGCACCCGCCGAGCCCGGGCGTGCCCACGCCGGCGTCGGAGACGCGGCAGTAGTAGCGGCACAGGCCGCCGTAGCACTCCTGCATGTCGTCGCAGTCGTTGATGTACGCGCAGGCCCCACCCTCCGGGACGTTGGCGCCGTTCGGCGGCACGCACAGCGACAGGCCGGTCACCGCGTCCTGCACGTGACACTGGGTGCCGTCCGCGCACGCGCTGGCGCTGAGCAGCTCGCACTGGACCAGGAAGCTGCAGAGCCGGATGTACTCGTCGACGCCGTAGTTGTTGGTCTCGCCGGCGAACTCGATGTTGCAGGTCCCGCCCTCGCAGGGCTCGTTGGTCTGCGGGCAACACACCGGCGAGCACAGGCCGAAGACGCAGTAGAGGCCGCCCTGGCACTCGCTGCTGGTGCCGCAGGGCGTCTTCACGCCCTTGAGGCCGTCGTTCGCCACGCACTTCGGCTTGAAGACGCCGCTCACCGAGGCCGGCTCGCACGCCTCGCCGGGGTTGATGCAGTCCTGCGCGAGCAGGTCGCAGCTGCCCTTGTCCAGGGTGGAGTACGGCTCGGAGCTGGCCGGACAGGTCAGCGGGGCCGCGCCGGCGCCGCTGGAGGAGGCGCTCGACGAGGAGCTGGCCACGGACGACGACGAGGTGGCGCCTCCGGTACCGGTCGAGGCGCTGGAGGCCGCCGGCGAGCCGTCGTCCCCGCTCTGCTCGGATCCGCAGGCGAGGAAGGGCGCGGCGCAGGCCAGGGCCAGGGTGCAGATCAGGAGGAAGCGTGAAGCCATGGCTCCTTACAGTACTGCCAGGCGTTTTCGCAGACCAGTGCCAGGCGGCTGATGCCGCGCCCGCTGCGCCCCTCGATCGACTACAGCACGACCCGGAAGAGTCGCTTGGCGTCGGACAGGTAGTAGTACGCGGCCCGATCCCCGTCGGCCATGAGCTCGGCGATGGCCCGCTCCATGTCGTCTGGGCTCAGGGAATTGCTGATCTCCCAGGTATCCGGGGTCACCTCGTCGCCCTGCCAGGCGCCGGCGCAGAGATCGACCAGCTTCTTCCTGCTGTCGGCGTCGGCGATGTGGAACGACAGCACGTAGTCGTGGTTCATGAAGCCGCTGTAGACCTTGTTGTCGCGCGCCATGGCCTCACCCACCCCCCGGCGGCAGCGGCGCCAGCGCCGCCACGTCGTCGTCCTCGTCCTCGGGCCGGCGGGCGCGCAAGGTGAAGACGTGCAACGCCAGCACCACCACGCCCATGGCCACCTCGGCCTTGGCCACCATCTCCGCCTGCTGGTGGATGCGCTCGAGCAGGGCTCCCTCCGCGCCCTCGCCGCGCCGCGCGCCGGCCTGCTGCAGCTCGACGATGCGCGGCGTCAGCGAGAGCCCGGTGAAGGCCGCCGCGCCGGCCAGGGCGATGGCCAGGGCGCCGCGGATGCGCTCGATGGGCGCGCGGCGGCGGCGCCGCGCCAGGAAGGTGCGCACCACCTCGGCCCCGCAGAGCGCCACCGCACAGCCCATGGCCACCATGTCGAAGCGGCGGAACGAGGCGCCCATGGCCTCGCCGGAGAGCGGCGCCGGCACGATGGAGAAGACCATCGGCGCGGCGATGGCGCCGAGGGCCATCATGCCCCCGACCCAGGCGCCCGCGGCGAGCACCGCCAGGCAAGCGGCGGCGCGATCGACGATCGCTGCCCTCGCGGCGCGCCGGTCGTCGGCGCTGGGGAGCAGGTCCTCCTCGGTGAAGCGCCCCTCGCTCACAGGTACATCCGAACGCCGTGCGCGTCGTCGAGGGTCCCGATCTCCAGCGCCGCGGCGCGCGAGGACAGCTCGACCGGCGCCCGGCCCAGCACCTCGAAGCGCACCCGCGCCCGGGCCAGCTTGCTGTTCAGGCAGTAGGTCATGGTGCCGTCAGGGTTCGGGTAGTGCAGGCCGACGAAGTCGTCGGTGGCGGCCTCGACCTCGCTCTCGATGCGCGCCAGCCGCGACGCCGAGGAGAACGTCCAGCGGCGAAGGCCGACGTCGCCGTGCGCCTTCCACATCGAGCCAGGCGTGTTGAAATCGTAGGCCACGCCGCGGTGCCGCACGCAGATGGTGGTGGTCAGCGGCGTCAGCACCGGACCCACGCGCACGCGCGCGGAGGCTCCTTCGAGGACGAAGTCCGCGCCCCCGTCCCAGAGGTTGCAGTGGGACCAGGCGTAGAGGTCGGCGTTGCCACGGCCCCAGTTGTGCCCCTGCATGCCGCGCCAGCCATCGATCTGCCAGCGCTCGCCGTCGACCTCCAGCGAGCCGCGGAAGTCGAGCGTCGGGTACGGGGTGACCAGCTTCGACTTGGGAAACGGGGCGGTGTACAGGCGCGGGTGGAAGAGCGGGACCAGCGGCCGCGCCTCACCTGCCCAGGCCAGGTCCCAGCCGATGGAGTGCTCGCGGGTGGTGATGCGACCGCGCGCCTCGCCCGGGCGCAACGTCACCCCTTCGTCCGGCTGGCCGTCGCGACCGGCCAGCGTCCAGGTCGCGCCCAGGCGGTGCGCATCGAAGGCGGCGGTGGCGAAGGGTACGGTGTGCTTCACCGCCACGTGGCGCGCCCTGCCTGCGCGGCGATCGAAGGCGATGGCCCAGCCCTCGGCCAGCGGGCGCTGCGGCTCGCGGGCGGAGACGAACACCGTGGCGCGGAGCCAGAGGGCGCGGTCGCCGCTGGGCTCGTTGGCCTTGAGGAAGAAGCTCTCCACGTGATCGCGCCCGGCGCCGAGGCCGAAGCGCAGCGCGTTCCAGTCGCGCCCGTCGGGACCCGGAGTCGGCGCGGGGGGGTCGGGGTGATCCGGCTGCATCTCAGCTGCCCTGCCCTGCCGCGCCGCGCGCGGCGCGACGGCCACCGCCGCCGTCGACGCTCCGCGAGGAGACGTCGCAGCTGTCGATGAGGGCCAGGGCGTCGTCGACTTGCTGGGCGTCCACCTGGTTGCTCTCGCGCAGGCGCATCAGCTCCTGGCGCGCCTCGCTCATCCGCGCCCGCCCCGCCGCGGCCACGGCCAGGATGCGGCGGCCGCGATCCCACGAGGAGAGGTCGCGCAGGATCTCGCGGCGCGCGCGCTCGTGCTCCATGCGCGCCAGCGCCACGCGCGCGTGCCAGGCGAAGCGGTCCGGGCGCAGGTTGAGCAGCCCACCGAAGGCGCGCTTCTCGAGGCCGCGGATGGCCGCCCGCACCCCGAGCTCGCCGCACAGCTCGATGGCCGCGGCCTCGTCCTCGCCGTCGCTGGTCGCCAGCTCACCGCTGGCCACGGCCACCAGCGTGCTCCGGCCGAGCTCGTCGCCGTCGCGCGCCAGGATGATCGCCGCTGCGGTGCGCACCAGCGGCGAGGCGTGCTCGACCAGCGCGCGGGCGCGCGCCAGCACGCGCGGGTCGACGACCGGCGCCTCGGGATCGTTGCCGCCGTCCGCCTCGGTGCCCATCTCCTCGGCCATGCGCAGGGCGACCTGACAGACCATCGGGTCGCTGTCCTCGGTGGCGCGCACCAGCGCCTCCACCGCGTCGGCGCGCGACGCGCACACCCGCGGGAAGGCGATGGCCGCCTGGAAGCGCACCTCCGGCCGCGCGTCGGAGAGGGCGCGCCGCAGGCGCTCGGTGGCGCGCGCGTCGCCGAGCTCGCCGAGCGCGGTGATGGCCATCTGGCGCACGTGGTCGGACTCGTCCTCGACGGCGACCAGCAGCGCCGGCAGCGCGTCGGTGGCGCCCGCGTCGGCCAGCCCCAGCGCGGCGGCGGCGCGCACCGCGGGGGCCGCGTCGCGCAGCGCCGTCTCGAAGGCGCGCAGGATGTCCGCGCGCCGGGCCTCCGCCTCTTCGCCGGCGTCCGGCACGGCGTATCTCGCTAGGTCACGAAGCGCGTCGGCGCGCACCGCCGGCTTGGTGGCGACCACGTCGCGCAGCGCCGCCTCCAGCGTGCGCGGGAGCTGCGGCGCGCGGAACACGCTAGCCCCCGACGCCGCCCTGTCCGCCCTGGCCGCCAGCGCCGCCGAGCCCACCGGCACCGCCCTGGCCGCCGGCCCCGCCCTGGCCGCCGGCCCCGCCCGCGCCGCCCTGGCCGCCGGCGCCGCCCTGGCCGCCGGCACCGCCGGCGCCGCCGCCGCTGGAGCTGGTGGCCCCCGGGATCTCGATGCCGCCGGTGCCCGGCTCGCACGCGTTCGGCCCGCCGCCGACGCCGCTCTGGTGGGCGGACACGCCGCCCTTCACCAGGCAGAACTTATCGGCGACGCGATCGGTGTCGACGATGAGCATGTCCGCCGGCGCCGCGCACTCGTAGCCCTCGTCCTCGCGGCAGTCGTCGTTTTGCTCGCAGGCCTTCATGCAGAAGGTGCGGCCGAAGCGGGCCCACTCGGGGGCGTTGCTCGGCAACCCCGGCGAGGCGTGGCAGGTTGGGTCGAGGACGTAGTCGAATGCCACACACACCGCCTCGTCCGCGGGGCAGGTGTCTGGCTCGCAGTTGAAGATGGTGCAGTACCCACCCGGTGAGCTGATGTCGCACAGGCGATCACCGGTCTGCGAGCAATCGAGCGAAGTGACGCAATCGTCCCCGATCTCCGGCGTGCAACCGGCGAGCAGGGCGAGCAGCGCAACGAGAGGAATCGCGCAAACGAAGGAGGTGAGGCGGGGCCGCATCGGGGCGGCGCACGCTAGCACCGTGCGGCGCGGACGCGGACCGTTTTGCCTGGTCCTTGACCCCTTCACCCCCTCCCTCTAAAACGCTCGATGGCGGAGGAGGGTGGGCGGCGCGACCGGAGCCTCGTGGCGCCGGCCGGGCCGCAGCCCCGGGGAGCCGCGAGCCACCCGGCCTGCGCTCCCCGAAACAGCCGCTCGAGTCACATTTCCGAGCGGACAACCGCTCGAGACAGAGCCCAGCAACGGCCATGGCAACTTACATCACCGAGGATTGCATCAACTGCGGCGCTTGCGAGCCGGAGTGCCCGAACGAGGCCATCAGCGAGGGCGACGAGATCTACGTCATCGACCCGGAGCTCTGCACCGAGTGCGTGGGCTTCTACGACCACGAGGCCTGCCAGGCCGTCTGCCCCGTGGAGTGCTGCCTCCCGAACCCGGAGATCCCGGAGACGGAGGACGTGCTCATCGCGCGTGCCATCAAGCTCCACCCGGACGACGCCGAGCTCAAGAAGCGCGCCGAGGCCAACGACTACCCTTCGCGCTTCCGCAAGTAGCGCATCGCGCCAGCACCGCCTGCGGGCGGTTTGCGGCGACCCGGATCCGACTCCACGATGACGGCCCGCGCGACGAGCTTGCCGTGGGCGCTGCTCGCTGCCGCCGCGCTGTGCGGCTGTGCCGGCGGCGCGCCGCTGCTGCACCCGGCGCACACGCTGCGACCGGGCACGACCTCGTTCGCCGCCGGCGCCTCCGGGCAGATCGCCCTGCGCGACCCGAGCAACGCGCGCGACGACGACGAGCGCCGTCTGCACGAGATCTCGGTGGCGCCCGGGGTGGCGCCCTTCGTCAGCGGTCGTCTGGGCATCCTGGGCAACAACGAGGCAGGCCTCACCTACACCGGCCGCGCGGTGCGCCTCGACGCGCGCCACGCCTTCGATCTCGGCGGCCCGGCGCTTTCCATCGGCCTCGGGGGGTCGCTCATCTTCCCGCAGCGCCCGGGGCGCGACGACGACGAGCTGCGCCTCCACGGCGGCGGCGTCGACCTGCCCATCCTCCTCGGCGTGCGCTCGCGCAACGACCTCTACGCGCTCTGGGCCGGTCCGCGCGTCGGGCTGCAGCTCCTCAGCGGCGACGCCGCCGAGCCGTTCGTCGGCGACGATCCGAACGAGCCGACGCCGCCGGCCAGGGACGTGGACGGCAAGCACCTCTACACGGGCCTGGTGCTCGGCATGCGGGCCGGCTTCCGGCACCTGCACGTCGCGCTGGAGATCGACGCCAGCTACCACCACGCCTGGGGCAGCTTCGGCGACCAGGAGCGGGCCATCGATCAGGTGAGCATCACCCCCGCCGGCGCGGTGGTGCTCTCGTTCTGACGACGCGGCTGGGCCTCACGGGGGACGGAACCTGGGGACGCAGCGCGGCATGGCGGGCTTTGCGCCGGCCGCGCGGTGGTCGCTGGCGCGACCCCTGCCATCGGTCGGTCGTACGCATCCCCGCCGGCGCCTCCGTCGGCGGCTTGCTCCCCTCGGGACGTGGCCATAGACTGCGGTCCATGTCCCCGACGAGCGCCGTGGTGCGCCTGCCGCTCGTTGCCCTGCTGGTGGCCACCGGCTGCGCCGCGCCGGTCATCGACGAGGACGAGGACCTGGCCGACGCCGGCGAGGCGATCACGCAGGGCATCGTCCTGGTGGAGCGGGTCGTCTCGACGGCCGAGCCGGTAGCGGCGCTGACCAGCGTCTCGGCGAAGTTCATGCGCCTCTCCGGCGCGTCCGACCCGGAGCGCGTCGAGCGCGTGGTCGGCACCCGGCTCGACCTGCCGGCGGCGCTCCCGGGCTGCCTCCTGCTCGGTGAAGAGGACGAGACGTCGCTGGAAGGTCTCGGCCGCGTGACCCTGCTCGACGCCGGCGACGAGGTGACGCTCACCGCCCAGGGACAGGCCTTTCCCCTCGACCGCCGTGCCTTCCCGGACGTGGGCGGCGCCGTCTTCGGGCAGTTCTACACCTCGCGCGACGCGACCATGCAGCTTCCCGCCCCCGCGCAGTACGTCCTGCAGAGCTCCGGCTCGGCGGAGATGGACCGCCTGACCCTGACCATCGACGGGCCGGCCGCGCCCGCCGAGGTGCGCGTCGGCGACCGTGACATCGCCGCGGTCCTGCAGCTCGAGGCCGGCACGGACGCCCCGGTGCGCTGGCGCGTCGGCAGCGACGCCTCTCCGGGCGATCTGGTCTACGTCGACGTGGCGTCCAGCGGCGGCGCCGTGCTGCGCTGCGCTTTCCCCGACGGCGGCGAGGGCGTGCTCCCCGGTGGCATGCTCGGCACGGTGCTCGAGTCCAGTCAGAGGTCGAGTCTCGAGGTCAGCGTGGCGGTGCACCGCGTGCGCGAGGCCGGGCTGGCCGAAGCCGGTGGGCTCGACGGCGGCGAGATGCGCTTCGACCTCGGCGTCGTCGGTCACGGCAGCCTGGCCACACCCTGAGGGCCGCGCCGTGAGCGAGGCGCCGGGCCAGCCGGCAGCCGCCACAGATTCGCCCGCGGCGCGCGCCGCCGAGCTCGCGGCCTTCGTCGCCGAGCTGGTTGCCGCGGGCAAGCACGCGCAGGCCGCGGCGGCGTGCGCGGCCGCCGGCGCGCTGCTCCGTGCAAGCGAGCTGCTGGAGGAGGCATGCGACTTCGCCGGGGCCGCCGGGCACGCACTGGCCGCAGGTGAGCTGGGCCGTGCCGCGCGCCTGGCGGCGTTCGCCGGCGACGACGGCATCTACCAGCTGGCCGCCGAGGCGCTGGCCGACCCTCGCGCCGCGACGCGGCCATCCGCGCCGCGGCCGACCTGGGCATGCGCGGGCTGGCGCGGCACGCCGCCGACATCTACGCGCGCATCGGTGCGCACAGCGCGCGGCGCGCGAGTACGTCGTCGCCGGCGATGCGGTGCGCGCGTCGGCCGAGCACGAGCTGGCCGGACGTCCGGCCGACGCGGCGCGCGCGCTCGAGGCTGCGCTCCGCGCTCGCACCGACGACGGCCCGGTGCGCCTGGCGCTCGGCAAGCTGCTGGCGCGTCATGGCCGCACCGAGGCAGCGGTGAAGGCGCTGCAGGCGCTGGCCGCGGCCACGTCGGAGCGCGACCAGGGTCTACCGCTGCTGGCGCGCTGCCTGGTCGAGCTCGGCCTCGAGGACGCCGCGCGCAGCGTGCGCGAGGAGATGCGGGCACGTGACGTCGTCGACGTGGCTGCAGAGATCGCCCGCCCTCGGAGCGCGTCGAGGGCGTGCTGCTCTTCGGTCGCTACCGGATGACGCGCGAGGTGGTGACCACGCCGCACGCGCGCATCGCCGAGGCCGTCGACGCCATCACCGGCGAGCGCGTGGCGGTGAAGATCTTCGCCAGCTCCTCGGAGAGCGCCGGGCGCGACGCGCTGCTGCGCTTCGAGCGCGAGGCGCGCGCGCTCGCCCAGCTCCGCCATCCCAACGCCGTCCCGCTCCGGGCCTACCTGCCGGAGGGGCCGGCCATGGTCATCCCCTGGATGCCGGGCGGGTCGCTGGCCGACATGATGCGCCGCGAGCCGGTGGCACCGGCGCGGGCGATGGAGATCGTCTCCGCCGTGCTCGACGCGCTCGGCGAGGCGCACCGCCTCGGCATCCTGCACCGCGACGTGAAGCCCTCCAACGTGCTCTTCGACGACGTGGGCACGCCCCGCCTCGGCGATTTCGGCGCCGCGCACCTGGGCGACCTCTCCAGCACCGCCACCGCCGGCGCCATCGGGACCTTCGCGTACATGTCGCCCGAGCAGCGGCTGGGCAAGCCGGCGACGGTGGCCAGCGACCTCTACGGCGCCGGCGCCATGCTCTACGAGCTCCTCACCGGCGAGGCGGCAGACCCGGCGCGCAACGGGCGGCTCGAGCCACCACCGAGCGCGTGTCACCCGGACCTCGGCTCCGAGCACGACGTGGCGGTGGCGCGCCTGCTCGCCGAGGACCCGCCGCGCGGCCGCCGGACGCCTTCGAGGCCCGGCGCGGCCTGCGCGCCTGCGCTGGTCGACGCGCTTGCCGGAGCGCAGCCCGCAGAGCGCGCGGCCCCGCACCGCCCGGCCGCCGCCGCCGCCCCACGCGCCGCGGCGGGCGGCGCCGCTCTCCGCGCACGACGGTCGCGACGCGGTCTGGCGCCGCCACGACCTGTGGTGCGCGCGCGACGTGCTGGTCATCGCCGGCTCCCCGGAGAGCCTGGAGCGGGCCCGTGCCTTCGCCCGCGCCGGGCACGCGGCGCTGCCCACCGTGCTCCGCGTCGATGCCCAGGGCGGTGAGATCTGGGTGGCTCCGCCGCTGGGGCGCGCGCTCGCCGACGAGCCGCGCGCGCTCAGCCCCGGCCACATCAGCCGGCTCGACGAGGCGCTGCGCGCGCTGCGCGAGGCCGGCGGCGCGCACGGGGCCATCGACGCCGAGCACCTGTACTTCCACGACGGCGAGTTCACCCTGGCCTTCCCGCGCGATGCGGCCGACGGCGTGGAGCAGGCCGAGGCGCGCGATCGCCAGGCCATGACCCGGCTGGCCTCGGGCTGAGCGAGCGCCCACGCGTCGTGACGGGCGCGATCGCCTGGCGGCGGGACGACGGCAACGCGGAACGCGTAGGATGGCGCCCATGCGCCGCCCGGCGATGATCTCCGCGCTGCTGCTCTCTTTCGCTCCGCTCCTCGCCGCCTGCGATGGCGACTCCGCCTGCGTGCAGTGGAGCGAGACCGAGGGGCCCTGCCCGTCGCGCACCGATGCGCTGGCCCTCATCGCCCCGAGCTGCGAGGACCCGATCGCGTCCATCGACAGCGACGGCGAGCTGGACGGCGACGCGTGCTGCTACGAGGTGACGCGCGCCGAGGGCTCGACCTGCGAGTAGAGGGCTCGACGCACCTCTTTGCCCGCGTCGGTCTCAGCGCCGTCGCCCCGCACGCTCGAGCGCCACCACGTCTGCCAGATCCTGAGGGCGACCGGCGGCCCGCTTGGAGTCGATGAGGTCCGTTCGGGAGATAAAGCACACAGCGGTGCCCCCGTACCTCGCCGGAACGCGGCGTCGCCAGAGCGAGGCGAAGGTGCCGACACCATCGATGCTGGTGAGGATGTCGATGCGCACAGGGGCCACGCCCAGCACCAGCATGGCGCGTGGGCTGGTGAGCTTCTCGGCTGTGAGGTTCGCGGGCGCGCTCCCGAGGAAGGAGGAGATGGCCAGCAGCGTCCGGCGCGCGTTCGACAGGGTCCTATCGACGAGGACGTCGACGTCCTTGGTCGCTCTCGGCCGCGCGTGGAAGCCCACCGCGTAGCCTCCCACGACCAGGAAGCGAACTCGATGCGCGTTCAACGATGCGAAGAACTCTTCGAAGTCGGGGAACGTCACGACGCCCTCGCGTGCGCAGACCGTCGAGCACGCATTCCGCGATGAGCTCCAGGCGCTGCTGTGCGGTCAACTCCAGCCACGGGTCGCAGTCAGGGTCGAGCTCGGCGTCGATGGTCGTCAGCGCGATCGACCAGACCCGACCGTGCCGATCGCGCAATCGGGCTGGGAGGCCTGACGGATCATCTCGCTTCACCGGAACGGCAAGAGCATAGCGCAAGCAGGTGCGCCAGCGCTGGCCTCCGGCCAGCTGCCGCGATAAGCGCCAGCGATGTCTCCCCGCTCCGTGCGCGCCCCGCGTGGGCCCGAAATCTCCTGCCGCGGCTGGGTGCAGGAGGCAGTCCTGCGCATGCTCCACAACAACCTCGACGCCGAGGTGGCCGAGCGCCCCGACGACCTGGTGGTCTACGGCGGCACCGGCAAGGCGGCGCGATCCTGGGAGGCGTTCGACGTCATCGTGCGCGAGCTGCGCCTGCTGGAGAACGACGAGACCCTGCTGGTGCAGTCGGGCAAGGCGGTCGGCAAGTTCCGCACGCATACGGACGCGCCCCGGGTGCTGATCGCCAACTCCAACCTCGTCGGCCGCTGGGCGACGTTCGACGAGTTCCGCCGCCTGGAGAAGCTCGGCCTGACGATGTACGGCCAGATGACGGCCGGCTCGTGGATCTACATCGGCTCGCAGGGCATCGTGCAGGGCACCTTCGAGACCTTCGTCGCCGCGCGCAAGGCGCACGCGGCGCGCACCGGCAAGGGCGGCGGCAAGTGGGTGCTCACCGCCGGCCTCGGCGGCATGGGCGGCGCGCAGCCGCTGGCGGCGACCATGGCCGGCATGTCCTGTCTGGGCATCGAGATCGATCCGGCGCGAATCGACAAGCGCCTGCAGACCCGGTACGTCGACGATCGCATCGACGATCTCGATCAGGCACTGCGCGCCGTGCGCGAATCGGCGGAGCGGGGCGAGCCGAAGAGCATCGCCCTGTGCGCCAACGCCGCCGACGTCTTCCCGGAGCTGGTGAAGCGTGGCGTCACCCCGGACCTGGTGACGGAGCAGACCGCCGCGCACGACCCGCTCATCGGCTACGTGCCGCAGGGCCTGTCGCTCAGCGAGGCCGGGGCGCTGCGCGAGGGCGACCCGGCCGGCTACATCGAGCGGGCCAAGCGCTCGATGCGCCTCGAGGTCGAGGCCATGCTGGAGATGCAGAAGCGCGGCGCCGAGGCCTTCGACTACGGCAACAACATCCGGACCTGCGCCATGGAGGCCG
This sequence comes from Polyangiaceae bacterium, assembly GCA_037720395.1. Classification (GTDB taxonomy): domain Bacteria; phylum Myxococcota_A; class Polyangia; order Polyangiales; family Polyangiaceae; genus JBBJMR01. Next base: position 1,264 of record JBBJMR010000019.1, on the reverse strand, counting down.
GCTGCGAGCGCGCCTTCGAGATCCCCGGGTTCGTCCCGGCGTACGTGCGCGAGCTCTTCTGCCAGGGCAAGGGGCCGTTCCGCTGGGTGGCGCTCTCCGGTGACCCGGCGGACATCGCCGTCACCGACCGCGCCGTGCTCGAGGCGGTGCCCGACGACGCCGACCTGGCGCGCTGGATGAAGCTCGCCGCCGAGCGCATCGCCTTCCAGGGGCTGCCGGCGCGCATCTGCTGGCTGGGGTACGGCGATCGCGCCAAGGTCGGGCTGGCGTTCAACGAGCTGGTCCGCACCGGCAAGGTCAAGGCCCCCATCGTCATCGGGCGCGACCACCTGGACTGCGGCTCGGTAGCCTCGCCGTTCCGCGAAACGGAGGCCATGAAGGACGGCTCCGACGCCATCGCTGACTGGCCCATCCTCAACGCCCTGGCCAACACCGCCGGCGGCGCGTCGTGGGTCAGCTTCCACCACGGCGGCGGGGTGGGCATCGGCAACTCCCTGCACGCCGGCATGGTCATCGTCGCCGACGGCACCGAGGCCGCCGCGCGGCGGCTGGAGCGCGTGCTGACCATCGATCCGGGCATGGGTATCATCCGCCACGCCGACGCCGGATACGAGACGGCCATCGCCGTCTCGGAGAAGAAGGGCGTGCGCGTCCCGCACCGCGCCTGAGCGGCGCGGAGGCTCGGCGCACCGCGAGGAACGATGGCTGACCGGCGGCTACGCGGCACCGGGGCGGTGACCCTGGACGAGGAGCGCGCCCTGCCGGCCTCGCTCGATCATCGAGCGCTGGAGGAGCTGACCGCGGTGGCGCGGCGCCGCGCCCTGGTCGCCTCGCCGCTCTGGGCGCGCCTCGGCGACGACGCCGAGCGGCTGACGCGCGCGCTCGAGTACCGCCGTCCCACCCGGCCCGCGCCGAGGCCGGAGCGCAGCTTCCTGCGCTGCGTGTCGTGGAACATCGAGCGCGGCAACCGCATGGCCGGCGTCCTCGGCCTCCTGCAGTCGGCGCCCGAGCTCGCCGATTGCGACTTCATCATCCTCAACGAGGCGGACGTGGGCATGGCCCGCTCCGGCAACCGCCACGTGGCGCGCGAGATCGCCGAGGCGCTGGGGATGGAGATGGTCTTCGGCAACTCGTACCTCTGCCTCTCACCGGGCGACGCCCGCGACGGCGCGCCCACCGACAAGAACCGCGAGAGCCTGCACGGCAACGCCATCCTCTCGCGCTGGCCGCTGCGCCGCGCCGAGAACTTCAGCGTGGCCATCAG